>CAMDRK010000131.1 GCA_945906715.1 Nitrospira lenta | reverse complement strand
TGCACGAGTGTCACCATCCCCTCCTTCTCGGCCAGGCACTGCATCTCTGTCGTTTTGGCGCGGTTCTGGATCAAGTTTCGCAGTTCATCTGATCCGCACAGGAGTTCGTGCAAGGCGACCCGACCCTTGAGACCTGTCTGGCTGCAGGCATCACAGCCACGCCCTCGATAGAGCTGGAAGTCCTCGCGATAGCCCACGTCGAGCCTGTCCCAGGTCTGCGTACCGTACCAATGAGCCAGTCTGTCGTACTCCTGAGCCGTTGGATGGTACGGCTCTTTACAATTGACGCATATCCGCTTGCAGAGCCGCTTGGCGATCACTCCTTGCATGGCATCGGCAAAGTTGTAGGAGTCGCATCCCAGGTCGAGGAGCCGGACCACAGTCTCGACCGCCCCGTTTGTGTGTAATGTGCTTAAGACCATGTGCCCGGTCAGCGAGGCCTCGATGGCCACATCGGCAGTTTCCTTATCTCGCATCTCACCGATCATGATGACATCAGGGTCGGCTCGTAAGAACGACCGCATAGCGGAGGCAAAGGCAAACCCGATTTTGGGATGGACTTGCACTTGCCGAAGGCCTTCCTGGGTGATTTCGATGGGGTCTTCCGCAGTCCAGATTTTCCGTTCGTCTGTATTGATATGACGAAGTAGGGCGTGCAGGGTCGTTGTCTTTCCGGATCCGGTTGGGCCCACGCACAAGATAATGCCGTGCGGTTTCTCGACGATTTCCAGGAGCGCTTTGAGCGTCGCCGGAGCAAACTCCATGGAGTCGAGAGGGAGGGGCTCCCTCGCCGTGAGCAATCGCATGACAATGTCTTCATTATTACCGGCGGTCGGCAGGGTGGCCACGCGCAGCTCGATTTCCCTATCCTGGTTCAGCTTGAATCGGATCTTCCCGTCCTGTGGCTTCCGGCGTTCAGCAATATCCAGGTTGGACATGATCTTGATACGGGACACCAAGGCTCGGCGATAAATCGCGGGAATCCGCATATAGGTGGAGCAGGTGCCATCCACGCGAAAACGGATCGCTGTTTCCTTGCGATCCGAGTAGGGTTCAACATGGATGTCAGACGCCTCGTGCCGGTACGCCTCGGCAATGATCTGATTTGCGAGCCGTACGATCGCGGAATCGTTCTCGTCAATGCTGTCAGATTCGATCTCGAAAGACTGATCGTGGTGAGCGTCGTTGACCAGCTCGCCCAATGTATCCGCAATGGACCCACTGTCAGTGTCTCCGATCGTGGCGCCGAGAAACCGTTCGATGTCACACTGCAGGCCTAGGGCATACCGTATCGTCAGGCCAGGGAAGGAACGTCGGATGTCATGACCTCTCTCGAGATCATGGGGGTTGTCGATTAGAACGTCCAGAATGTCACCCTGCTGCTTCAGCGGGAGCCAATGGTGTCTGCGGAGGTAATCGTGACTGATATTCTTGAGAAGTTGAGGATCAATCAGGGTCCGTTCGTCGTATGGAATATAGGAGCAGTCGAAAAACGTACTCAGTGTCTTGCCGAGGACCGCTTTGGGAACTCGGTATTTCTCAATCAGCAGGCCTTCCAAGTTGGTTGATTTATGAACGGACTCCTGAATGGCCTTTATGAGATCCGCTTGGCGAATGACGCCAGCATGGATCAAGGGATCGTAGGCGCGTGGATCGATGGTATTATTGGCGGCCTTCTGCATAGTTTCGGTTACGTGTGTCCAGGAAGTAACACGACTTCAGTTCCGGAGTCTCCCGACCGTTCCAGCTATCAGTATAGAAGTATTTTGGTCGTTCACAACGAATTTCACAAAGAAGTGTGAGCCCTTGCGGGCTTGTCTGACGCAAGAGCCGTCGAGAAGGTTGTGAGGGAAAGTGACGCTATTGAATGGAGCGGCTCAATTCTGCTCTGGTTGCGAACGGGCATGTGCGGCATGGGTCTGGAGGTTGGCACGCAGTTCTTTGTCGGTTGCGGCGGCGACAGCGATGACGCCATGAAACCTTGGTATTGGTTGATTGAAGACGAAGGGATTTCCCACCGCGTCGCTGATGGCGCCGCCACTTTCTTCGACGAGCAAGACTCCAGCCGCAAGATCCCATTCGTTTTCCGGCTCGATGGTGAGGGTAGCCTGGACGCGACCGGCGGCGACCAGGGCCAGGGCGTTGGCAATGGAGTACATGGGGCGGCACCGAGCAGTCTCGGCGAGCGCCGACCACCGGCCGCTCCGGAGTTCCCACGCACTGACCATAATGACGGGATTAACGTCACGGCCGGGTGAGGGGGTGACGCGCGCGCCATTCAAGAACAGCCCGCCGCCGCGCACTGCCGTGAAGAGTTCGTCGGTCGAGGGATTGAGGATCGCGGCGACAATCGGTGCGCCTCGTTCAGTCAACGCGGCAGAAATGCAGAACTCCGGCATCCGATTTACTAAGGCCTTTGTGCCGTCGATGGGGTCCACAATCCAGACGCGCCGGTTGGTGAGCCGAGCCGGATCGTCGGGAGACTCTTCCGAGAGCCATCCATCCTGTGGAAACTCCCGGCGCTGCATCTCGTGGAGGATGCGATTGACCTCGTGATCCACGGTGGTGACCGGCGAACGGTCCTGTTTCGTCTGCACCTCGAACCCAACCAGAACCAGTTCACGCACCCTTGCGCCGGCCTTCTGAACAGCTTCGACCAGCACTGCCAATTCTCGTTCCATGTTGCATGCCTCGTAGAATGGAACAGGAAGAGTAGCAGGTCTTGCAGGATCGGCAAAGAAGAAAGACGGCATCCTGGGGACCAGCGAGACGGCCCTCTTGACCATCGTGGAGAACCTGCGTACAAGCAGGGGGTACTACGAGGTCTCTACCATGAAGCTGGTCCAGAAACGATCCAGAAAGACGGGGCTTCCCCCGGGCACGCTTGTCCATATCGGCGAAAAAAAACCGGACAAGGTGACGATCACATCCTTTAACTACGCGAGCAGCCGCTGCGACGAACGCTCGGATTTGTCAGTCGATGGGCTTGCGCCACCGACCGATGAGTCTATCACCTGGGTGGATGTCGGGGGCGTCCACAAGATGGATGTTCTGGAATCGTTCGGGAAGCAGTTCAAGCTCCATCCCCTTCTCCTCGAAGACATTGCCAACACCGATCAGCGGCCGAAGCTCGACGACTATGAGACCTGCTTGTTCCTCGTCATGAAGATGCTTTCGGTCACTGACCGGCAGGAGATAGTCGTTGAGCAGGTGAGCCTGGTCCTCGGACCGAACTTCGTCCTATCCTTTCAGGAAAACGGGGCCGACGTGTTTACCTCGGTACGGGATCGACTTCGTGGGGGCAAGGGACGCTTGCGGCAGTCCGGGGCCGACTATCTGCTCCATGCGCTGGTCGATGCCATTGTCGATCAATATTTCGAGGTGTTGGAGGTGTTAGGCGAGAAAATCGAAGCACTGCAAGATCTGGTGGTCAGTCATCCGAAGCCGGAGACGCTGCACCGGATTCACGCGCTCAAACGGCAGTTGCTGTTTCTGCGGCGGGCGGTATGGCCGCTCCGTGAAGCGGCGAACAATCTTTCCCGATCGGAAAGTCCCTTCTTGCAGGAATCAACCAAGATATTTTTCCGCGATGCGTACGATCATGTGATTCAAATCGTGGATACCATCGAGACGCTTCGCGAAATGGTCTCAGCCGGTCTCGAGATCTATCTGTCGAGCATCAGCTATCGGTCGAATTCGGTGATGAAGGTGTTGACGATCATTACGACGATTTTCATGCCGCTGACCTTTATCGTCGGCATTTATGGAATGAATTTCGAGCACATGCCTGAACTGAAATGGGAATGGGGCTACCCGCTGGTACTCGGGCTGATGGTGGCGATCGTGATTGCCATGCTGGGATTTTTCAAAGGAAAGAAGTGGATTTAGTCTGGGTTAAAAGAGGGAGTATGAGGAGACGACGGATTTTTTCTGTCACGATGGGTGGACTGGTGCTGGGTGGACTGTTCCTAGCAGTTTGTGGTGGTGGAGAGGCGCAAGCGGGCACACAAGGAGTGCCGGCCGATCTGCCGGGCGTTATCCAGGGCCAGCCGACAGCCCAGCGGTTTGTCATCCTGCCGGCTTTTAACAACGAGGCGGTGTTGGACAAAGAAACCGGCCTGGTCTGGGAGAGATCACCACAGCCGACGAGCACCAGATGGATCGCGGCCCGCCGGACTTGCATGGAGAAGAATGTCGGAGGGCAGAAAGGCTGGCGGCTGCCGTCACTCCAAGAGCTGACGAGTCTGGTGGATACCTCTATCGCTCCGCCTGGTCCGACTCTTCCGCCGGGTCATCCGTTTCTGACCGTCCAATCGACTGTCTATTGGACGGCGACGAGGATCGATGAGGATGCCAGGGGTTCGTGGGCCGTGCATTTCGGATTGGGCGGCGGCTCGACTTTCATCAATTGGGCCCACAGCGTGCAATCCTGGTGCGTGCGTGATGGCACGAATGTGAATTAGCCTTGAGGCTTCGGTGATCGGAACGAAAAGGAGAGAGTTCATTCTGTGATCTCGACGTGATCGACGTAGTAGGCGGTCTCTCCGAAGCAAGTGGTGGGGAGATAACGAAACTCTTTGTAGTGCAGGACCAATCGTTTTCCCATGGCCTGCGTGAGCTGTGACGCCACTTTCTCATCCCTG
The DNA here is from genome assembly GCA_945906715.1 of Nitrospira lenta. Classification (GTDB taxonomy): domain Bacteria; phylum Nitrospirota; class Nitrospiria; order Nitrospirales; family Nitrospiraceae; genus Palsa-1315. The sequence goes on along the minus strand of CAMDRK010000131.1, from coordinate 2,310 downwards.
ACTGAAAAGACCCACAGCACCGGGGCCAAACCCGGCACCGTAGTCATAGCCATTTCCCCTTCGTACGTCTTGCAGATCCAGCCCTTGTGGGAAAATTTCTGAATATAGCCGGCTCGATTTCCGTCGGAGTAGCTGTAGTTGAAGGCGACAAGCAGATAGGCCGCGCCGATGAAGAACAGGAATAGCACAAACAGTTTTATCATCGGGCTTTCTCTATGTTCTGGTGAAGATCTGTGAATAACCAGGGAACCTCAGTCTTTCGTCGAGCCTCGTAGGAGGTAATGGTCGTCTCATGTTGCAAGGTCAAGCCGATGGCATCGAGACCTCGATATAAGCAATCTTTTCTGAAGGGGTCGATCTCAAAGTGAGCGCTGGTTCCGTTCGGGCTGATCACCGTCTGGTTTCCGATGTCCACGGTCAGCTGGTATCCGGGCGTCGCAAGGACGTCGTTCATCATGGCCAGAACTTCATCGGCCTTCAATACCACGGGCAAGATGCCGTTCTGGAAGCAGTTGTTGTAAAAGATGTCGGCGAAGCTCGGCGCGATGACACAACGGAAACCCTGGTCGAGGAGTGCCCAGGGGGCATGTTCACGCGACGATCCACAGCCAAAGTTATCGCGCGTCAACAGAATTGTCGCGCCTAGGAAGCGCGGTTGATTCAAGAAAAACGTCGGATCCTGTGACCCGTCCTTCTGCTTGCGCCAATCGTAAAACAACCCCTCGCGGAGCCCGGTCCGCTTGATCGTCTTCAGAAATTGCTTTGGGATGATTTGGTCGGTATCGACATTGACCCGGTCTAACGGGGCCACTAACCCTGTGAGTATTGTAAAGGCTTGCATAAAATTCCTCGTTAGGCGTCAGGCGTGAAGCGTCAGGCGCGAAGCGTCAGGCGCGAGATATCTGTTGCAATCCGTCATCGATCCCCTCACGCCTAACCCCTTACGCCTCACGATTTTCACGCCCACGTCCTGATATCGACAAAATGGCCTTCGACTGCTGCGGCTACTGCCATGGCCGGCGACACAAGATGGGTCCGGCCGCCAGCCCCCTGTCGCCCTTCAAAATTACGATTGCTGGTCGAGGCGCAGCGCTCTCCAGGCTGAAGCACGTCGGCGTTCATTGCCAGACACATACTGCAGCCTGCTTCCCGCCACTCGAATCCCGCTTCTTTGAACAATCGGTCGAGCCCTTCCTGTTCGGCCTGCTGCTTCACGAGACCGGAACCGGGCACGACCATCGCGTGAACGGACTTTGCGACGTGCCTGCCCTTCGCTAAGCTCGCGGCCAGGCGAAGATCTTCGATACGCGCATTCGTGCAGGATCCGATGAACACCTTGTCAATCTTGATATCGGTCATGGGCATGTCCGGGGTGAGGCCCATGTATTCCAGCGCCCGTGCTGTAGCCTGGCGTTGGTTCTCGTCGGTGATAGTGCGCGGGTCCGGCACTCGTTGATCGATGCCGGTCACCATCCCGGGACTCGTGCCCCAGCTGACTTGCGGCGCGATGTCCTCGGCCCGCATCGTGACAGTCGTATCGTAAGTCGCGTTCGCATCGGTCTTGAGCTGTTGCCACGCACGCACGGCCTGCTCGAACAGTTCTCCCTTTGGAGCCAGCGGGCGCCCTTTGATATAGGCGACGGTGTGCTCGTCCGGCGCGACCATCCCGGCACGTGCGCCGCCCTCGATCGACATATTGCAGAGGGTCATGCGCCCTTCCATGCTGAGGGCACGGATCGCCGAGCCTGTGTACTCGATGACATAGCCGGTTCCGCCGGCTGTGCCGATTTTGCCGATGATGGCTAGAATCACGTCCTTTGCAGAACAGAGAGCCGGCAGCACCCCGTCGACGCGGATCTCCATAGTTTTTGGCCGTTTCTGCACCAAACACTGGGTGGCCAGCACATGCTCCACTTCGCTGGTGCCGATGCCGAAGGCTAATGCGCCGAACGCCCCATGTGTCGACGTGTGTGAATCGCCGCATACGATGGTTGTTCCCGGAAGGGTAAAGCCCTGTTCCGGTCCGATCACGTGCACCACACCTTGCCGGATGTCGTTCATGCCGAAGAGTGTAATGCCGAAGTCGCGGCAATTTTCCTCCAGCGTCCTAATTTGTATCGCACTGAGAGGATCGGCGATACCCAGGGTCCGGTCGGTAGTCGGAACATTGTGATCCGGCACCGCCAACGTGACACCAGGACGTCGTGGCTGTCGGCCCGAGAGCTTGAGCCCTTCAAATGCCTGTGGCGATGTGACTTCGTGGACCAGCTGACGATCGATATAGAGTAGGGTGGTCCCGTCCGGCTCCGC
>CAMDRK010000130.1 GCA_945906715.1 Nitrospira lenta | reverse complement strand
CGCGCAAGTCCCGCCTGTCTCGCTCACCAATAGTACGGCCACGGCCGCCACGATGGGCTCCAATAAGGCCCCCAAGAGGGCCCTGGTCCCATATAGGGGCGGATGCGAGGGGCCATGTCGTCCGAGGCGGGCCACACTTGCACATGCTTGATGCTGATGGTGGGATAGGTATAGTCCGTTTCATCTAACGGCAGGGTAACGGAACCGGAGACCTCACCCCGCAGAGTGACTCTGGTTCCCGGAGGAATGGTCGCAGGATCGAGAAATTCTCGGTAGAGGGCGATGAAACGGCCTTGGGATTGGGTCAAGTCGTATCCTGGGCGCATGGATTGATCGAGGGGTAACTGTAGGATCTCGATCCTCGTGCCGTCTTTTTGCCGTCGAGCCGTCAAGACTTTCCCACCGAAGATTACCGATTGACCGTGAAAGGAGTCCGGTGTTGCCTTGACTTGGAGGAAGGTGAGCCCCTGTCTGTCTTCCACCTCTTGCATCGAGGCGCAGCCTGCAAGAGCCACGAGCAAGCCTACGGCAGAGAGCAGTGTGCGAGCTAAGAGCTTGTCCAACATGGCCACATGTATAACAGAGAGTAAGTTGGGGACACATTCGATATAATGGCCGATCAGCGTTGAACTAAGAAAGGAGTCGATATGGTGAACAGACGGTGTATGCAATGGGTCGTGGCAGTCTATGCGATTGTATGGACGGTTGCCGTCTTCTGGGTCTCGCCGGCCACCGCCGTGCCACTCGCTTTGAATGGCAAGTACGAAATCGTGATGGGTGAGGTGTCCACGCATACGCCAGGCAAAGTGAAGTTGATCGAGTTTGCCGACTTCTATTGTCCGCATTGTCACCTCTTCGATGAGGCAGCGGTGCCGCTGCTCATGAAAGAATTCGGTGACAAGTTAGAGATCACGATGGTCGGGTTCCCCGTCATTCGCGGAAAGCTCCCGACGGCATTCGATATGTATGAGCAGGCCAAGATGATGGGTAAAGGCAACGAAATGAAGACGGTCCTATTTCACACGATCCATAAAGACAAAATCGATGGAGTGTTGGATCGTTCGCTACGGGAAGTTCTGATTAAGGAAGTGGGACTCGATCCGAAAGCGTTTGAAGAAGGAATGGCCAGTGGAAAGCCGGCCAAGGCTGTTGACAACGGCAAGCGGTGGGGAGAGCGGATTAAGGTATCATCCACTCCGTCGATCTTGTTGGACGGCAACATCAAAGTCGATGGCGCGAACATGACACAAGAAAATGTCTTTACGGTCATTCGCAGCATTCTTGAAAACGACGCGAAGAAGTGATCTCGAAAGTTCTGAGTTCTGAGTTCTAAGTTCGAAGTTTTCGGGCTCACCGTAACTCAGAACTCAGAACTTTGAACTCAAAACTCCTTCCGAGGAAAGATGGCGATCGATCCAATCTGCGGGATGACGGTCGATCCGGCTACGGCAGCCGGAAGTCACGACCATCAAGGGCAACGCTATTACTTTTGCGGCTTGTTCTGCCTGGAACGATTCAAGGCAAATCCGGAGCAGGCGATCCAGCCACTGCCAGTGAGTTCCGCTAAGCCGACCACAAGAAGACCCCTTCCGATGATGCAGCTTGCGCCGGCTGTGACCGGGCCTGCCTCCATCGATCCCGTGTGCGGGATGACCGTGCAGCCGGCCACGGCAGCCGGATCTTATGAGTATCAAGGGAAGACCTACCATTTTTGCGCGACGAGCTGTCTCGCCAAGTTTCGGATTGATCCGATCCACTATCTGACTCCTCCTGAGCAGCGTGCTCCGCTCGTCATGCCGGTACCATCCGGTGGAGTGGTCGAGTACATCTGTCCGATGGACCCGGAGGTGCTTGAGACCAAACCAGGAGCCTGCCGGATTTGCGGGATGGCGTTGGAACCCAAACTCATCTCGCTCGAAGATGAACGGAATCCCGAGCTTGAGGACATGGCCAGGCGGTTTTGGATCTGTCTCGGACCTTCCATTTTGGTCATGCTTCTGGCCATGGCCGATATGGTGCCCGGCTTGTCACTTCCGCAGGCCCTCACCGGTTTGACGAGGAACTGGGTGCAATGGCTGCTGGCAACGCCGGTGGTGCTCTGGGGCGGCTGGCCGTTTTTTCAGCGAGGATGGAGCTCGGTGATAAACAGGGCTCCCAACATGTTTACGCTCATTGCTATGGGAACGGGCGCAGCCTATGGTTACAGCACTCTTGCCACGGTCGCGCCGACGTTGCTTCCCAGTTCATTTCGACTGCATGACGGCTCGATCGCGGTCTATTTCGAGGCCGCGGCCATCATTACGCTGCTTGTCCTGCTTGGCCAGGTCCTTGAGTTGAGGGCTCGAAGTCAGACGAGCTCCGCGATTCGTGCCTTGCTTCGGCTTGCGCCAAAGACAGCCAGGCTGATCATGCCGGAGGGACAGGAAGAAGATGTGCCGCTCGAGCACATTCGAGTGGGCCATCGGCTGCGCGTCAGGCCGGGAGAGCGAGTGCCGGTAGACGGGATGGTCGAAGAAGGTACGACTGCTGTGGATGAATCCATGATCACGGGGGAGTCGATTCCTGTCGAGAAATCAGTTGGGATACGGGTGACCGGAGGGACCATCAACGGCACAGGCGGGATGGTGATGGTCGCCGAACGAGTCGGGCGAGACACGATGCTTGCGCGGATCGTGCAGATGGTCAGTGAGGCGCAACGGAGCCGGGCGCCGATCCAGCGCCTCGCCGATGTGACAGCATCGTACTTTGTCCCGCTGGTTGTAACTGCGGCGCTGATTACGGCAGCGGCCTGGGCGATCTGGGGCCCGGAGCCGAAGTTGGCCTATGCGCTGGTCAATGCCGTGGCGGTCCTGATTATTGCCTGCCCCTGCGCGCTGGGATTGGCGACGCCGATGTCGATCATGGTTGGGACCGGTCGTGGGGCAACGGTGGGTGTCTTGGTGAAGAAGGCTGAAGCGTTGGAGGTATTCGGCAAAGTGAATACGCTCGTCATCGATAAGACTGGAACCCTCACGGAGGGCAAGCCGAAATTATTGTCGGTACTGGCCGTGCCACCTTGGTCCGAAGTCGATCTGTTGCGATTTGCGGCGAGCCTTGAGCGGAGCAGCGAACACCCGCTGGCTTCAGCGGTAGTGGCGGGAGCGGAAGGGCGAGGGATCGTCTTTGTCCCGGTCCAGCAGTTTCGTTCGGTGACGGGGAAGGGTGTGACTGGGATGGTCACTGGTCGTCGTGTCGCTATCGGGACGGCAGCATTCATGCGAAACGAGGTTCGAGTATCCGGCCAGAGCCTCGCGCAGTTGGATGACGAAATTGCTTCGCTTCGACGTGAAGGGCAAACGATCCTGTTTGTCTCCATCGATGAGCAGGCTGCCGGTGTGCTTGGCGTGGCAGATCCGATCAAAGCCTCCACTCGCGACGCGGTGCAGGCGCTCAAGGCCGAAGGCATTCACGTCGTCATGGTGACAGGTGACCATCGCGATACGGCAGATGCCGTGGCCAGGCAACTCGGTATTGAGGAGGTCATGGCTGAAGTCTTGCCTGACCAAAAGGGGCAGATCGTTGCCCGTCTCAAGTCGCAAGGCCTGATGGTGGCGATGGCCGGAGACGGCATTAACGATGCCCCAGCTCTGGCCTTGGCCGATGTCGGGATTGCCATGGGAACGGGAACCGATACGGCCATTGAGAGCGCGGGGATGACGCTGGTGAAGGGCGATCTGCGCGGGCTGCTCCGTGCGCGAAGGCTCAGTCAAGCCACGATGAGGAATATTCGGCAAAATCTTTTGTTTGCCTTTCTCTATAACGTGATCGGCGTGCCGATCGCGGCAGGCGCGCTCTATCCGGTCTGGGGGATACTATTGAGTCCCATGATTGCCAGCGCCGCTATGACCTTCAGCTCCGTCTCCGTGATCTCCAATGCCCTTCGCCTGCGCCATGTGGAATTGTAAGTGCGCCTCTGAGTCACGCGTGTTAGGCTACAGTCGTTTGCCGTCAGTCTGACTGGTCTATCTGGTCTATTCGGTCTGTCTCGTCTGTCTGGTTGAACGAAACTAACCAGATGAACCAGACAGACCGAATAGACTAGACAGACCAGATAGACGAGACAGGCTTTTTCAGCATCCTGCTAGAAAGGACCGTGGCGTGTTAGGACCCAATTGTCTATTGCGGATCGTGCTTGGGCTCCTTGTTGGGAGTTCGATGGTTGCTGGAACAGCTCTGGCCGGGAGCCGTGTGATTCCTGTGGCCGGGGGTGGTGAACTTCAGGCGCAGATCAAGTCGACCGCGACGAAAGTGATCCCCGCTGTCGTCAGCATTGCCTCCACGGTGATGGTCCGCGATCAGGCATTCAGTGACGAAGCGCTGCCGTTCGGACTGTTCAAGGATGTCCCGTCGCGGCGGCAATATGGCCAGGGTTCCGGCGTCATTGTTTCGCCGGACGGCTACATTATGACGAATAACCATGTCATTGCCGATGCAGTCGATGTGGAAGTGATTCTCGCCGACCGGCGGCAATTCAAAGGACGAGTGGTGGCTACCGATCCAAAGACCGACGTGGCTGTGGTGAAAATTCAGGCGACCAATCTCCCGACAGTCACGTGGGGGGATTCGAGTACGCTCGCCGTCGGCGAATTTGTGCTCGCGATCGGGAACCCGCTTGGGTTAAGTCGCAGTGTGACGTTTGGCATCGTGAGTGCTGTCGGTCGCGCCGATGTCGGTGTCGCCGACTTCGAAGATTTTATTCAAACCGATGCCCCCATCAATCCAGGCAATTCCGGCGGGGCCTTGGTGACCCTCAACGGAGAATTGGTGGGGATCAATACCGCGATTGCCAGCCCCACAGGCGGGAGCGTCGGTGTGGGCTTTGCCATCCCGAGCAAAATGGCCCGGTCTGCCATGCAGAGCCTGCTCAAGACCGGTCATGTGGTCCGCGGGTTCCTCGGCGCCTCGACACAAGATGTTTCGCCTCAGCTAGGCAAGGTCTTTCGTCTCCCCGATGTGAAGGGTGCGATCGTGACCGATGTGCAGCCGAAAGGGTCCGCCGAAAAGGCCGGGCTCAAGCGCGGGGATGTGGTTGTGCGATTCGATGGGCGCGACGTGATGGACAGCGGACATCTTCGGAACCTCGTGGCCGCGTCGACGATCGGGAGCAAGCACCGGCTGGATCTCATGCGCGAGAGTAAACCGTACCAGGCTGACTTGGTTGTGCAGGAGGCGCCGCGTGAACGGACCAAGAAGAACCAAGCTGCTTCGACTTCAGCTGCCACGGCCCATCCGCTCTCCGGCGTCATTTTCGACGATGTGACTGCGCCGTTGGCCCGGCAGATGGATCTGTCTGTCAGCAGCGGGGTGGTGGTGACTGACATCGAAGAAGGCAGCCTGGCCGAATCTTCCGGCCTCCAGCCCGGCGATGTGGTGATGGAGCTGAATCGTCAGCCCATTCACAACTTCGACGCATTTCAGCGACTGGCCGACCTGATCAAGCCATCTAGCCTAGCCCTCCTGCTGATCAATCGGCAGGGGAACGTCATGTATATTCCCGTGCAGGGCGAATAAGAGTGGAGAGGGCAGACTAGACGGTCTCCTGTGCTCGTGCACCGCGCGGTCTCAGAAGAATGGGGAGGGAGCGGCCAGGCGCCCTTCTTGCTCGCAGAGCAGAGGAGGGGATGGAGCCTGATGATCTTCTGTGCTCGCGCAACGCGCGGTCGCGGACTCCCCTCGTTGAACGCGCGCAGTGGAAGATCAATCAGCCCCCATCCCTGGACAGAGAACGAGCAAGCTTGGATGGATCATGTATATTGTTCGATGCGCGCAGTAAAGGGCAGCCTTGGCCGCTCCCTCTTGGGAAGGCGAGGAAAGTTTAAGCCCTCGATTGTTGTCCGCTGTCCGAGTTAGCCCTCGCTTGTTGAAAGAATAGATTCCAGCGAGTATTCCCCCTGCTTGATTGTGTTGAGGCTGAATTGATTTGCGCCTTGCGAAGTGCTACGTTTCATATAAACGTGCTACTACGAGGCGGCCATGAAGAAGCTTATTCGGTTTGGAGTGTCGTTGGACCATCATCTGCTCGACGATTTCGATCTGCACATCAAGAAGCGAAAATATACCAACCGCTCTGAGGCGCTACGAGACTTGATCCGGGACAACCTGGTCGGGCAGGAATGGGATGACGATAAAGAGACGGTCGGCACGATCACGTTCGTGTACGACCATCATGTGCGCGATTTGACCAGAAAGCTCACCGATATTCAGCACCGCTATCAGCCCCTCATTTTGTCGGGGATGCACGTGCATCTCGACCATGACCATTGCTTAGAAGTGTTGGTCGTGAAGGGTAAAGGCTCTGCCATCAAGAAAGTTGCCGACACCCTCATCGGGACCAAGGGTGTCAAGCACGGGAAGCTGGCGACCACCACTACGGGAAAAGGTTTGAGCTGAGCGCCCTCGTGAGTGTCATCAGCCTCTTCTTCCCTCTCGCCGCGCTTCTGGTCGTTGTCTCCTCCGCGTTCGCCCACGCTCCTGACGACGACATCGTCGACGTGCCGGAGGTGTCCATCGTTGGCACGCGTCCGGTGGCCGCGTCTTCCCAACAGTTTATCCCTGACAAAGAGCTTCTACTTCAACCGCAAGGGCGTCCGGTGCAGGTGCTGCGTTTGATTCCAGGGTTCATCGCAGTCGAGCACTCCGGCGGCGCAGGCAAGGCCGATCAATATTTTCTGCGCGGGTTCGACGCGGATCACGGCACCGATGTCGCGTTCTTTTCCGACGGCATGCCGATTAACCTGCGCTCTCATGCGCATGGCCAGGGCTATACCGACTTGAACTTCATCATTCCGGAGACGATTGAAGGGATTGATGTGCACAAGGGATCTTATCTGCCCGAGTATGGAGATTTTGCCACGGCGGGCGCGGTCAATTTTCGTACTCGCGAGACGGTCAAGGAAGGCGTGGTGCAATCGGCAGGGGG
>CAMDRK010000129.1 GCA_945906715.1 Nitrospira lenta | reverse complement strand
GATGCCGTTGCGGCGGGTCGGTGCCAGTGGGAGCCATTCGTGCAGCGTCTGGCGGCTGAAATCGGCGACGGCCCCGAGCGGCGGCTGCTGTGCTACCTGATTGAGCGCGGGGAACCCGTGAATCCCACCAAGGCCCAATCCGACACCGGAATCCGAGACATCAAGGCGGTCGCGGACACGCTCACCTATCTGGGTGTCATCAGCCGTTGGATTCGGAATGAAGAGGCAACACTCTTCGCTGGTTGTCGGCTGCTCAACAACTACATCACCGCGGTCTGAATTGGCGACGATAGGCAGCAACCAGGCCGTCCTTCTTGCTCGCAGAACGCGCACGGTGAAAAGGATAGGAAGGGTACCCACGTTGATCCTGTGCTCTCGGAACAGGGGAGGGGATGGAGCCTGATGATCTTCTGTGCTCGCGCAACGCGCGGTCGCGGACTCCCCTCGCCCGGGCTAATGGCACGTCTCGGCGTGCCAATGGGTGGGCGGGTGAGAAGGTTGCGCGCAGGGGAAGATCAATCAGGCCCCATCCCTGAAGAGATAACGAGCGAGCGTGGAGGGATCATTTAGAAGTATGCGGGTCGCTCGATGCGCGCAATGGAGACCACACCAGCTGCCTCGCTGGATGTCTGCTACACCACGTTCTGAATCAAGCCCATGCGCGGGCATCGACAATGGTTCCTGACACCATTTTCTTCCCGGCGGAAATTCTTCCACCGCGCGAGCAGAAACCGCCAGAAGGCTCTGACCGGCTTGCGGCGCCCGCGCCTGGTTCGGCGGCGGGGCCGTTTGGGGGAGTGGCGATTGGGACGAGAGGACGAGAGGACGAGAGGACATGAGGAACAATATAACTGATTGCGATGCGGAGACGGAGATCGGATGCGGGTCCTGTCACTGACCAGCCCAACCGGCTTCGCACCCCGCCCGGTGTAGGGACCCCGCTGCAGGCGGTTTGGCGCCCAGGTCAGTGCCACCCGCGAAGAAAATTATTGCAACAGAGGGGGAGAAGGAAAACGAGCAGGCTTGGAATGACAGGTATAATTCGACCTGCGCACGGCGGGGATAGACCAGGCCAACCTTGAAAAAGTAGAATGTCCGTGTTTCTTTACTTCGGAGGAGAGTTCATCTCTATGCGTCCGATCTGCTGGCTCCACATTTCTGACATCCATATGCGAGTCAGCGAGAAATGGTCGCACGATGTTGTGCTGGAAGCCATGTGTCAGAATATCGCTAAACAGCGCAGAGAGGGAGTTTCAGCGGACTTCATCCTTTCGACTGGCGATCTCGCTTTTTCTGGAAAGGTCGATGAATACAAGCTCGTTGAAGCATTTTTCGATGCACTCAGCAACGCATCCGGTGTGCCGAAGGAGCGGATCTTTTGCATCCCCGGAAACCACGACGTTGACCGGGACCGGCAGAAGATGTGCTTTCAGGGCGTTCGTCATGTGCTGCTAAGCACAAGTCATGTCGATTCTTTTCTAAGCCCCGCAGAAGATCTTGAAATGCTGCTGAAGCGGCAGGGAAACTACCGAAGCTTTCTGGAATCGTATTTAGCGGGCCAGGAAAGAATCTTGACGCCAGACAGTCTCGGCTATGTCTCGTGCGTCGTGATTGAGGATGTCCGGTTCGCCATCATCGGCCTGAACTCGGCTTGGCTCGCAGAGGGGGGGCTTTCAGACCATGGCAAGCTGCTTGTGGGCGAGCGCCAGGTGATCGATGCGGTGAGTCTGGCTAGGAGTCATGATCCGCATGTAATCATCGCTATGGCCCATCACCCTTTTCATCTGCTCCAGGAATTTGACCGGGGCCCCGTGCAGAGCCGTATCGAAGATGCCTGCCAATTCTTTCATTGTGGCCATCTCCACGAACCAGAAACCCGTCGTATCCGCAGCGCAGGTTCGGATTGCCTAACCATCACGGCTGGCACGTCGTTCGATACACGCCAGTTCCACAATAGCTATTCGATAGTCACTCTAGATTTACTGCAGGCGACACGAACGCTCAAAACAATTCAATACAACCCCCGGAGCGGCGCGTTTGCCTTCACCGCATCGGAAGAGCAACCGATTGAGATAGTACCAACCGCTGTCTGTGGCGTTCGCGAGTTAGCGGCTACGCTGACGGCCTATCGCTCATCGCTTGCCCCGTGCGCTCATTATCTCGCAGCTTTGCTGCTGGATGCGAAGTCGGAGATCCCAATCCTGGGTCTGAACGGCTACGCCTTCGGTTCATTCGCCGTCTTGCGAGCTCAGCCAGAAGGCGATTTAAAAAGTAAAACCATCTCCTTCAAATCGTTTAGCAACTTGCTCCGAGTGTTCTATGGCCGGGTAGAGCTTGTTGACCTGCTCGCACGATACGGAGAACCTGTCGCCCGATACGGGGCCATTCTCCAGGAGATCGGCGGTTCACAGGAGGACCTCAAGGCACGGCTGGTTGATCAGGAAAAAGACGCAAGAATGAATGCCGAGGCCGAGCCAGAGAAGGGCCTTTCTCACACCAGCGCCCTGCTCGCATCACTTTCCGCCGAAGGTGATTGGGTTTCGTTACGCGAGCACGCGGCGCGTCACCTGGAGTCGCCTGACCGAACGGTTGCCGTTCAGGCGAAACGTATGTTGGCGCTGGGGTTGGCACATTCGACAGAGAATATGGATAGGGTGACAGCCGCCGATCTATATAGGTCGCTGGCAAAGGAGGGTTTGGCAGAGCCATCCGATGTCCGCAATCTGGCGACAGTCCTTGTTAACGTCGCGAGCTTTGAAGAAGCCAAGGTTGTTTTACTGAACGGAATGCGGGATTTCGAAGCCAAGGCGTCTGGCGGTTTCTATGATATCGGCCTAAAGATTGTAGCGGCGACTGGGGATAGAGAGTTCCGCAAGCAACTGGAGGCTGCAATAGCAGCGAGAGGAAAACGTGACTGAACGCAGCACTTCATTCAAGGTCGGTATCGATTTTGAGAGCGTCCTGCGGGCGATCTCGAAACAGATATATGAGACTCCTCTCGCCTTTATCCGCGAGAACGTTCAGAACGCGGTCGATGCGATCAGGATTCAGGCGCACCGTGATAGCATCGGTACCGATGATGATCGCTATAGGATTGATATCACGGTTGAAGACCGGAGGATTCTTGTCCGCGACAACGGAACCGGGATGTCTGCAGCCGACCTTGAGAACTTTTTTTGGACCATCGGGGCGAGTGGCAAACGCACGCTTGAGGCACAGGCAGCTGGCTGTGTCGGTATGTTCGGAATCGGTGGCTTCGCCAATTTTGGTGTCTGTGACACTCTGGAGGTGATTTCTCAGACCAAGGATGTTCCGCACGGTACCCTCACGAGGTTGTCCTCGGTCGACATACAGGCAGCTGGCATGGCCATTCCTTCGGTGACAGTGGAAGCGTCCGACGCTGCGGCACCAAGAGGGACCATTGTGATCGGACATCTTCGGAGTGCTCCGAATAACGCCGATCTCAGACGTTATCTGCAAGATTTCGTTCGCTTCGTGCCGACTGTAATTTATTTTAACGGTGACAAGATCTCACAGGCTAAATTTCACGACATAGAGAACAGAGAAAATCTGACAAATATCGGCGCTGGGATACAGAAATGGTGCGAGGGCGACCTCGTGATTACCGGAGGGATGTATGAAGACAGGGGCCACGCGCTTGTCGCATCGATCGAAGGTCTCAGCATAGACGGTGAACCTGTAAACCTTGTTGGCCACATCAGGTTCGAGAATGGGCCAATCGATGTGTTCAAACGCGGCTTCAAACTTTGTGCAACACAGATCGGCAGCACGATTGGCGTATCGGGAAGGTTGGATTGCGACCGTTTTGTGCCGACAGCAGGTCGTGATTCTCTCGACGCTCCAACGACGAGCCTACTGAGCAGGATCGTCCTCGCGCTTGAGAAAGTTGCGGTGGAGGCGGTTCTTGAATCCCCGGAGCGGATTGCCCAGCATACGCGGATATTCCGGTATGTCACTCAGCGTGGCCTAATCTCTAGACTTGGAAATGTGAAGGTCCGCCTCGCGGACGGTTCCGAGAGCGCTCTATGCGATATCCGCAGAAGGGCGGAGCAGGGTGGTGTTGGTGTGTTCTTTGGGTTGGCGCAAAAGCAGGCGTTGAACCAGATCATGCACGCCCGAGGGCATCTGGTGATCCTGCTGTCCGCCGATGGCCACCGCCAGAAGGCAGAACGCTGCTACCTTGAACAGTACTGTGCGGCAAAGCCTTTTGATGGCGTCATCGATTGCGTCGAATACTACAAAGAGCTCGCAAGATTTGAGCGCGTATTTCTCAGTGAGTTAGAATTGACAATATCGAAATCCTATGAGGTCAAGAACTTTCGTCTCATTCCTGGCAAGTTGACAGAGGACATTCCAGTTTTTGTGAAGGAACAGGGCGCGAATCAGCAACTGGATATTTTCGTCGATACTAGACATAAGGAAATTGCTAAGTTAGAGGAGTTGGGATACTCGCAGATTCTTTACTCGCTGATAGCAACTTTTTGCCGCGAGTATCTGGGGCCTTCGCTTAAGAAATGGAGTCCGCGGTTTTTTGGCGATGGTGCTCTGAATCTTGAGCTTCTTGCCAAGCGGCGGTCAGAGCTGTGGATCCTTCTGAAGGACGATATCGGCGTTGTGCGTAAGGGAGGACAGCGTCAAGTAGTTACGCGCTCAGACGTACACGTCGTGAATGTCGGTGGTGGACAAAGTCACACAGAACCTCAGCCGGGGAAACCGCAGCCGCGAATTCTCCATATAGTTGATGAGCAAGGAGCCACAGGGCTTCAGGGTTTCTATATCCGCTTGCCTGAAATGGCATTTAGCGCATACGGGGATTTGCTCCAGGACTGTGATAGTCGCGGTGTAGTTTGGGCGGGAAACAAAATTATGTACGTCGCATCCGATGCCGTTAGCACTGCATTTCAATACGAGATCCGTGTCGATGAAGTTGTAGCAGCAAGCGTAAATGGCGTGATACGTGCAGAAGGCGCGATCCAGATTGAACAACCGCTCCAGGAAATGTATGGGGGAGTCTACTTTCCGATACCCTCGCCCTTAGAGCCGTTTCTTATCCCTCGCGGCGATGTAGAGATCCGTCTTGAACTACATTGCGACTGGATTGATATGCGAACTGCAAAGCATTGGACACCAAGAGAGTCTTTGGGGAGTTAACACCTACAAATCAAAGATCTGTGAGAAGAAAATGGGTTGAACTGAAAATAGAGTGCAGGAACCAATGCCTCCTCGTAGGTGTATGAAGAGTCGGCCTTGGTAACGATGGCTGTTTCCCTGCAGTTAAATGGCCCCATCGTGTTTCCCTCCGAGCGCGCTACGTGATTCCATTTCTCGTTGTTTGTGTGCGACAGAGAATTAGGGTCAGGCATGAGTATTGACTTATTGAGACGGAACTCGTCCGCGCGGCCTTGAGGGGAGAGCCTTGAAGATATTTCTTCTCGCCTTGGGCGTTTCGGACAAATCAAAGGGGTCGGGAGTCTTTGTTGACCGCCTCGTCCGTGCGCGCCTTCTCTTCTTCGCCCGGCCTTCTCTCCTGGTCTGTTGAGCTTTGCTCTCTGAAGGGGTATCGTTTCGGCAAGGATTGCGGATCGCCCATGCCCGAGAAATTGGACACATCTATTGGAGACCGGCTGGCTCGGCAACGGACTGAGTTGGCGAACGAGCGCACGCTGCTGTCGTACATCAGGACCGCGATGGGGCTTTTCATTGTTGGTATTCCGGCTGTGTGGTGGCTGGAGCTGCCCGGGGTTCAAGCACTGGGTGTGGTGTCGTTGGTGGCGGGTGTCGCGTTCCTGGGGGTTGGGATTTGGCGATTCTTCACCATCAAAGCGTGGATCGATCAATAACCAGACTAGATGTGCGGACCCTCGCCTTCATCGAAGCGAGAATCAGTTAGAGCTGGCTGGAAGGACAGGGACCCATCTTTAAGATAGTCCGTCGGAAGCCGCAATTCTGTATCTGAAGGTGGATTGTACCCGGTTGCATTCAGCCGGTTGGTCGCCTAGGCTATACCCCGTCAACTTCTATCCCATCATTGCAGAGGCCTGCGGAGGTTGCTCCTTGTGGTGATCATTTCAATACACATTGTTTCGCGAGAATTATTTCCTGTCTGATGATACCCGCTATTGGGGCGGGGAGAGGAGGGTATGATGGCTGATGTGATTCGGACCGCTCAGTATTTCAAGGTGCAGATTGGGGATAAACCTGGGACATTAGCCGGCGTGCTTACTCCGTTGCGTGCGGCTGGAGTGAATCTGCTGGCCGTGCATGCCTTTCCTCGGAATCGCCGCACACAGGTGGATGTGGTGCCGGAAGATCCCGCTTCGTTCAAGAACATCGCGAAGGCGCATAAGTTGAAAGTGCAGGGACCGAAGATGTGCTTGCTGGTGGACGGCGATGAACGCCTGGGAGCGCTGGCCGATCTGACGGATCGACTTGGTTCCGCCAAGATCAACATGACCGCGGTGACCGGCCTCTGTGCCGGCCAGGGACGTTTCGGCGCTATTCTCTGGGTCAATCCGCGGGATGTGAAAAAAGCCGCCAAAGTTTTGGCGTCGGATTGAGTTAGCTGCGCACGGCTGCTACTCCGCAAGCGCGGCCTGCACGGATGCGATCTCAATCCCTCCTGCCGCCTCCCTCGGCTGCTGTCATTGCGACGATCCGTGCTGTGCTCAAGGTCCACAATACAGAAGAAGGCCCTGGGGCTTGTATGAGACTTGCGATGAACTGGCAAGTTCAGAAGCGGCGCAGCTTCTGGCCAAGCTTCAGGCTGCACCGGAGTTGGCTGTGCTGCCCTGCTCCGATAGTCCCGCCGTGATGCCGGCTGTCCAGCGGGCGCTGGAGCGAGCTGGTTATGATTTCATCGATAATAAAGTTTGAGAGACTGCAGGGATAAGTTCTCATAGCCTCATCCTCGCGCGGCGGTCCTTCTTGTGGTCTTATCTTCGTCTCCGGTTTGTTTAGGTTGTCGTGGGCATGGGATGGCGTTCAGGGGTACCGACTGATTCAACGGTCATGCGGACTGGGACTGTTGGCTTCAACGTCATCAGAGGATCAGGAAGAATAGTTTGTCCGTCTACCAGTCGGAGGCGGACTTTCGAGGCTAGGAGCCTGTCCGAGTAATGTGCATTTTGGACTGGACAGCCAGCGCGCACTGTGGTTTCTAGGCGCATGGCTAAAACATTCAAATCCTGGGCTGTCGATCA
>CAMDRK010000128.1 GCA_945906715.1 Nitrospira lenta | reverse complement strand
GCCGCTGGAGGTCCCGCGCCAACTAGTGCCGCACCTTCTCGCTCCATAGCTGTGAGCGCTTTCTGAATCAGCTCCACTTCCTTGGCTTCAAAGTATGGCTCACCGCATTGTGTGCAAACCCAAGCCGGAATAGCATCCCAGGATACGTGGTACCCTTTTCGGTCCAAGCTGAATGGAGCCGTCTTGCGCTCCATCCGCCCCTTACAATGGAGACATTCCATACTATGTCCTCCTCATCAAATCCGAAGACCATTGAGCCGGATCAGGCACATAGGCTGTGATGATGGCCAGATATTCGTCCTTCGGCGCTGCGACGATATGAATCGGACGATCTCCATTTCCAAAACCCAGCAGCAGACAGCTATATCCACGAGGATCATCAAGGTAATTTTCTATCAACTGACCCGTCATAGCAACTGTTCGCACTTCTTCAGACGTGATCATCCGGTCTGACCGAGACATTTGTCGAATCGCATGGGGCAAATATAAGAGCCGCTTTCGACCAGCCGCTCGCACACGTTCTATAATGTCCTCTGCCACGCAATCGCTCCCAGCCGCTCTCTATCTCAAAGAATTCCGCGACAGGCTACTTTTTGTGAGGCACTGTGTCAACCTAGCAAGTCAGTTCCCATGTCCTGGCGGTGCCAGGGCTTAGAGCAAACTTTGCCGGAGAAGCAGGGATCCACGGAGACTCAGCTGAGAAGGAAAGCTGGAACTTCCTGAGGCACTGCGGTCAACGAGGGATTCCGATTCTCTCTTGCTCGCTATAGGAGAATGGCCGAGGCTGCCCTTCATTGTGCGCATCAAACGCTAGGCATGCTCCCTCCAGGCTTGATCGTTCTCTCCAGGGATGGGGGCTGATTGATCTTCCACTGCGCGCGTCCAACGAGGGCCTTCGGAGGCCGCGCGTTGCGCGAGCACAGAAGATCATCAGGCTCCATCCCCTCCACATTCTGCGAGCGAAGGAGGTTGACTAGTTTGACTCTGGTTTAATCTAGGGGGAAAACTTCAGGAGGCTGATTTCTTGGCAGACTTGCCGGCTTGCAGATACTTATCGATTCCTGCCGCCATCTTGCGGCCCTCCGCAATCGCCCACACAATGAGGGAGGCGCCGCGTTTGGTGTCGCCACCGGCAAAGACGCCATCGAGGTTAGTCATGAAATTTTCGTCGGCGCTCACTGCGCCACGGGCATCGTACTTTACGCCGAGGCTGTCGAGGAGGCCATTCTTCACCGGGCCAGTAAAGCCCATCGCGAGAAGGATCAGATCTGCATCCATCTCGAAGTCGCTATTGGAAATCGGCGTGAACTTGCCGTTTTCGAACTTCACCCGGTTGC
The DNA here is from genome assembly GCA_945906715.1 of Nitrospira lenta. Lineage (GTDB taxonomy): Bacteria > Nitrospirota > Nitrospiria > Nitrospirales > Nitrospiraceae > Palsa-1315. The sequence continues at coordinate 5,902 of CAMDRK010000128.1, read as the reverse complement.
CGTGAAGCTTTGTTACCTGGCCATTGTGGCCGGTGAACTTCGTGGTCGAAATACTCCACTTTCTATCGCAGCCTTCTTCATGCGCATGCGAGGTGCGGAGCTGCATGGGCCAGAGCGGCCAGGGAGTCGAATCTGCGCGGTTCGGCGGGGGCTCCGGGAGTAATTCAAACTGATGCGCCTCGACGCAGCCCTGCCGGTGCACCGTGCCTAGACAATCGGAGCCTGTATCACCGCCTCCGATGATGACGACGCGCTTGCCCTTTGCCGTGATCGGCTCATCCGTGACGGGAATCCCCGACGTGCGTTTGTTCTGCTGCGTGAGAAACTCCATCGCCAGATGCACGCCCTTGAGCTCACGGCCAGGAATCGGTAGCTCACGGGCCTGCTCCGCTCCCATCGAGAGGCCGACGGCATCGAACTGTTGCCGCAATTGTTCACCTGTGATGTCTGTTCCAATCGTCACACTTGTCCTGAACTCCACTCCCTCGGCTTTCATCTGTTCCAGACGACGGTCGATGACCCACTTTTCCATTTTGAAATCGGGGATACCGTAGCGCAGCAGGCCGCCGATGCGATCGGACTTCTCGAAAAGGGTGACGCTATGACCGGCGCGCGTAAGCTGCTGCGCCGCTGCCATACCAGCCGGACCCGAACCGACAATAGCCACGGTCTTGCCCGTCTTCATCACCGGCATCATCGGCTCGACATAGCCTTCATTGAAGCCACGGTCGATGATGTTCCACTCGACGATCCGAATGGAGACCGGATCTTCGTTGATGCCGAGCACACAGGCCCCTTCGCAGGGCGCCGGACAAAGCCGTCCGGTAAACTCAGGAAAATTGTTCGTGGTATGGAGCGCCTTGAGCGCGTCTTTCCAGCGGCCGCGATAGACCAGATCGTTCCAGTCCGGAATCAAGTTGACAACCGGACAGCCGGTGTTGCCCTGGCAGAATGGCACGCCGCAATCCATACAGCGGGCGCCTTGCGTCTTGAGCTTGTCATCGGAGATGGGCTCATACATCTCCTTCCAGTCGAGCACACGCAGCTCGACCGACTTCCGCTTGGGGCCCTCACGGGCGTATTTCATGAAACCTTTGGGATCACCCATATCTTTTAGTTCTGAGTTCTGAGTTTTGAGTTCTGAGTTCTGAGACCATTCCGGCTTTACCCTTCACTCCTTAACTTCCTTCTCTTTACCCCTAACCCTTTACCCCTTGCTCTACCCCTTACCACTCACCCCTAACCCCTCACGGACTCGCCCCTTACCCCTGCCCCCTCACCCCTTACTGGCAGCGGCTTTCTTCTTCCGTTCTTCCAAGACTCGCTTATAGTCCACCGGCATCACCTTCTCGAACTTCGGCAGCATCGACTCCCAGCTGTCGAGGATGCGCTTCGCGCTCCTGCTGCCGGTATACATAAAGTGAGAGGTGATCATCTGATGCAGCGTCTTCTTGTCTTCCGCCGTCTTCACCTTTTCCAACTCCACCATGCCGAAGTTGCAGCGCGATTGGAACTTGTCGGATTCGTTCAGCACGAACGCTACGCCGCCCGACATACCGGCTGCAAAGTTTCGTCCTGTCTGACCCAATACGACAACCACCCCGCCAGTCATGTACTCGCAGCCATGATCGCCGGTCCCTTCGACAACCGCTCTGACGCCGCTGTTCCGCACGGCAAACCGCTCGCCCGCCATGCCGTAGCAATAGGCTTCCCCTTGCGTCCCGCCATAGAGCGAGGTATTGCCGATGAGAATCGTCTCTTCCGGCACATAGAGCGCCTGCTTTGGCGGAAATACAATAATCTTCCCGCCGGAGAGTCCCTTGCCCAGATAGTCGTTCGACTCGCCTTCGAGGATGAGCGTGATGCCACGGGACAGGAATGCGCCGAACGACTGTCCGGCAGAACCGGAGAACTTGATGGTGATGGTGTCTTCCGGCAACCCCTCAAGCCCGTACTGTTTCGCCACGCGGCTGGACAGCATCGTCCCAGTCGTACGGTTCACATTTCTAATCGGCAGATCGAGCGTCACTTTCTCTTTCTTCTCCAACGCCGGCTTGCACAGCTCAATCAGCTTGTTATCGAGCACGTCTGCGAGACCATGATCCTGCTTCCGCACGCAATAGCGGGCGATCTCCGGCCCGACATCAGGCGCTTTCAACAGCGGCGTGAGGTCCAGCCCCTTGGCCTTCCAATGGTCAACAGCCTTGTGTATCTTCAATTTATCCACTCGCCCGACCATCTCGTTGATGGTTCGGAATCCCAGTTTGGCCATGATCTGGCGTAGTTCTTCCGCGACGAAGAAAAAGAAATTCACGATATGTTCCGGTTGCCCGACAAATTTCTTTCGCAAGGCCGGGTCCTGCGTCGCAATGCCGACGGGACAGGTATTGAGGTGGCACTTCCGCATCATGATGCAGCCTTCGACAATCAAGGGCGCGGTCGCAAACCCGAACTCCTCGGCGCCCAACAATGTCGCGATGGCCACATCGCGCCCGGTTTTCATCTGCCCGTCGGTCTCGACCCGGATGCGGCCCCGCAGATCGTTCAGCACCAACGTTTGATGTGTCTCGGCCAGGCCCAATTCCCACGGAACCCCCGCGTACTTGATGGACGAGAGTGGAGAGGCGCCGGTGCCGCCGGAGTCGCCGCTGATGAGCACCTTGTCCGCATAGGCCTTGGCCACCCCGGCCGCAATCGTACCGACGCCCACTTCCGACACGAGCTTGACCGACACCGCCGCGTCAGGGCTGGAATTTTTCAAATCAAAAATGAGCTGCGCCAGATCTTCGATGGAATAGATGTCGTGGTGCGGAGGCGGAGAAATGAGCTGCACGCCGGGCGTCGCATAGCGGAACTTCGCAATGTTCTCATCGACCTTGTGCCCCGGCAATTGCCCGCCTTCGCCTGGCTTTGCCCCCTGCGCCATCTTGATCTGCAGTTCTCTCGCATTCACCAAGTAGTGGCTCGTGACGCCGAACCGCGCCGACGCCACCTGCTTGATGTAGCTGTTCTTCGAGTCGCCGTTCGGCAGAGGAATGAATCGATCCGGGTCTTCTCCGCCCTCGCCGGTGTTGCTCTTGGCGCCCAGGCGGTTCATCGCGATGGCCAGCGTTTCATGCGCTTCCTTGCTGATCGAGCCGAACGACATCGCGCCCGTTGTGAACCGCTTGACGATCTCCTTGGCCGATTCCACTTCCTCGACCGGAATCGGTTCCGGCAGGAACTTGAACTCAAGCAGCCCGCGTAGGTTTGCGCGCCGCTTGCTCTCGTCGTTCACCAGTTGGGAAAACTCGGCAAAGGTCTTGGGGTCGTTGGCCTTCGTCGCATGCTGCAACTTGTAAATTGTGTCCGGATTCCAGTTGTGATGCTCGCCCTGGATGCGGTAGTGGATCTCCCCTCCGAAATCGAGTTGCCGTATCGGCGCCGGTTCATAGGCCAGGCGATGGCGCCGAAGCGTCTCTTCCCCGACCTCCAGAATGCCGATCCCCTCCACACGCGACGGGGTCCCGGTAAAGTACCGGCCGATCAGTTCACGATTCAATCCGATGGCTTCGAAGATCTGCGCGCCGCAGTAGGATTGCACGGTCGAGATGCCCATCTTCGAGAAGATCTTGAGCAGCCCCTTGTTGATCGCCTTGATGAACTTGCCTTCCGCGGTCTGGGCATCCAGACCCTCGGGAAAGTACCCTTCGCGGTCCAGGTCCACGATGGTCTCGAAGGCAAGATACGGATTCACAGACCCGGCTCCATAGCCGATCAAGCAGGCGAAATGATGCACATCGCGCGGCTCACCGGTTTCCACGATGAGGCCGACTTCGGTCCTCGTGCAGTCGCGCACAAGATGATGGTGGACGGACGCAATGCCAAGCAGGCTTGGAATCGGTGCCCATTCTTCGTTCACCCCGCGATCGCTCAGAATCAAAAACTTGTAGCCATCTTTAATCGCCTGAGAAGCCTGCCGGCAGAGATCGTCCACTGCTTCCCCCAGCCCCTCCGGCCCCTCGGCTACCCGGAAGAGCATCTTGAGCGTCTTGCTCTTAAAATGCGGATCGGCGATTTCGCGGATCTTCTGGAGCTCGGCATTAGTCAGAATCGGCTGTTTGACCCTGATGCGGCGGCAGGACTCCGGATTTTCGTCCATCAGATTCGGCTTGGGCCCGATGCTGGTCGTCAGCGACATCACCAGTTCTTCGCGGATCGGATCGATCGGCGGATTGGTCACCTGGGCGAACAGCTGCTTGAAATATTTGAAGAGCAGTTGCGGCCGATCGGACAACACCGCCAACGGCGTATCCGTGCCCATCGAAGAGGTCGCTTCCTGTCCCTCCACTACCATGGGAGTGATGACCATCTTCAATTCTTCGATGGTATAGCTGAAGGCCTGCTGGCGCTGGCGAATCGTCAGGTGGTCCGGCTGCGGCACATTGCTGGGATCGGGCAATTCATCGAGCGAGATCCGAAACTCGGTGACCCAGGACCGGTACGGCTTGCGGCTGACGATCTCGGCCTTCACTTCCTCGTCATCAATGATGCGCCCTTGCACGGTATCGACCATGAACATCCGGCCCGGCATGAGACGCCCCTTTTGCCTGATCTTCCGGATATCCATCGGCAGCACACCGGCCTCCGACGCCAAAATCACCAGACCGTCCGTCGTCACTTGATAGCGACAGGGACGCAATCCATTGCGGTCGAGTGTCGCGCCGATGAACTTGCCGTCGGTGAAACAGACTGCCGCCGGACCGTCCCAGGGTTCCTGCATCGCCGCGTGATACTCATAGAACCCCCGCCGATCCAGATCCATTTGCGGATTTGCGACCCAGGGCTCGGGAATCAGCATCATCATCGCGTGCGGGAGGGAACGTCCCCCCATGGTGAGGAATTCCACGGCATTGTCCAGACAGGCGGAGTCGCTCTGCTGCTCGGAAACGATCGGATAGAGCTTGGCCAAATCCTGGCCGAACAAGTCAGAGTTGAGCCGGCCTTGCCGGGCGCGCATCCAATTCACGTTGCCCTTGAGCGTGTTGATCTCGCCGTTATGACAAATGTAGCGATAGGGGTGCGCCAAGGGCCAGGTGGGGAACGTGTTCGTGCTGAAGCGGGAATGCACAAGGGCAAGCGCGCTCATCAATCGCTCATCCTTCAAGTCCTGGTAGTAGGCAGACATCTGATGCGGAAGCAACAGGCCCTTGTACACGATCGTGTTCGCCGACAGACTTGAGATATAAAAATAATCGCGGCCCTGAATCGCCGATTCGCGGACGGCGTTTTCCATCCGCTTGCGAATGACGTAGAGCTTGCGTTCAAACTGCCCTTCATTGAGGATATCGCGGGCGATGAACACCTGCCGCATGAAGGGTTCGGTGCTGCGCGCCACGGGACCAATCACATCGCTCTTGACCGGCACATCGCGCCAGCCAAGAAGACGAGCGCCCTCCTCGCCGATAATTCTGGAAAAGAGCGCTTCGCACTGCAGTCGCGCATCGGCCTGGGGAGGAAGAAACGTCATCCCGACGCCATACTCCCCGGCATTGGGCAGCGCAACCCCCACATCGCCGGCCGCACGCTTGAGAAATTCGTGCGGGACTTGCAACAGAATCCCGGCGCCATCCCCTGTGCAAGGGTCACAGCCCTGCGCCCCTCGATGACTCAGATTCTCAAGAATCTGGAGGCCCTGCTGAACAATGGTATGGGATTTCTGGCCCTTGATATTGACGACAAAACCGATCCCGCAGGAGTCTTTCTCCTGTTCAGGGTCGTACAGGCCTTGCTTCGGCGGAAACCCGGGGATGCTCATCGTTCGTATCTCGTTAAAATGTAGGCGTGTTCGCTACTGATATTGAGGCTATACCAGGGAGGCAATCGGGATGTCTAACCCCGTCACTCACAAGGCAAATTCCGT
>CAMDRK010000127.1 GCA_945906715.1 Nitrospira lenta | reverse complement strand
ACGGGACTGGTGATCGATCCGGTGATTTATCAACGGGCCGGAGTCCAGGAAGTGCCGGCGGTGGTGGTGGTACAGGGGGAGCGGTATCAAAGCGCCGTGGGGACGGCGTCGGTCAGGCATTTGTTTGGCCTGCTGGCGAAAGACGAGCCGGGGCTCCGTCCCTTCGCGACCTGGTTAGCTCAGCGTGAGACAGGATGGGCCCAAGGCGGGCCCACGGTTGACCCCCAACCGCCGGTTCCTGCACTCAGCGACAGTCGCCACATCAAGAGTGAGTTCCCAACGGTGGCCATTGGGGAAACGGATATGTTGCAGCTGGTGAAAGACAAGGTTGCTCACACCGATTGGCAGTCGGTGCAACGAAAGGGCGCGGAGATGGTGAAGCGAAAGCTCGAGCGTGGACCGGGCCTGCAGGCGCCTCGTGCCCTACACGCTCGGACGTTCCGCGTGGATCTCACGACGGAGTTTCCTGAGGACATTACAGACCCTTCCAATAACAGGATTTTAGTGAAGGCTGGCACGCGGGTGAATCCGCTCACGAAAGTGACCTGGCCTCATACCATGCTGATCATCAATGCGACCGATCCAGATCAGGTGAGTTGGTTGCAACGGTATATGGATGAGCACTCAAAAGAGCTGTTGAAGGTGGCGGTGACAGCAGGTTCGATTGAGCCATTAATGACGAAGGTCGAGCATCGAGTGTTTTGGATGACGGATGAACTCATGCAGCGCTTCAAGATTGCGGCGTTGCCCAGCGTGGTGCGGCAGGTCGGCTCGGAGATGGAGGTCCGTGAATATGCTGTCCGATAGTGTGGCCTCTGAGCACGCGGTGACCAGTTCGGCATCGATCTGGCGTGCTTGTGTGATGCGGTGGATGCTGGCCGCTTGTCTCTTCGTGCTGGTGTTGGTCGGTAGCGTGGCGTCTGCCGAGGCGTATTGCCGACCAGGGACGAATGTCCTGGCGCAGTCCTTTGGGACGACGTGCTGGGAATGCATGTTCCCGATTAGTATGGCCTCAGTCACGTTGTTTACGGGGACGGAGACTGCGGTGACGCCGGCGATGGGCCCCGGGCTTGCTCCGTATTACGGCCCGATTCTCTGCGGATGTGTGTGTTTTTTTGAGGTCTGTATTCCCGGGCTTCCCATTGGGTATTTTGAGCCAGTCCGTCTCATGGAAGTGGTGCATGATCAATTATGTTTTCCCACTTTTGGGATCTCGTTTGGCTCCGGGGGATTTAGCTATATCGGAGCAGGATCGGAATCGACCCAGATTGATGCCCTCGACCAAAATCATGTCTACATGCATGTCCATTATATGTCGTTTCCGTTGTGGTACATCATCGGACTGATCGTTGATGTGTTGTGTGTCAATGTCTCGATCGAAGATATTGATCTCTTGTTTATCAGTGAAATAGATCCCACTTGGAACGATGATGTGCTGGCGATGATCCTGTCACCGGAAGCCTTGGTGCTGGCCAATCCCATTACCCTCATGGCCTGTGCGGCCGATTCGTTGGCGGCGGCGGTGTATTTCCCGATTGATCCGTTGTTTTGGTGTGCCGGATCGGCCGGCTATCTGTACCCCATGGATGGCAATGTGTCCGGCGCGGGGAATGATATCCAGCGGTCTGCGCTCTTGACGTATCGCATGTTGGCAAAATTGGCTCGGGTGGGCTTGGAAACCTTTACGGCAGGCAATGGTGTGTTGATTTGTACGGATCTTCCGACGGGTCTGATCGTGAAAAGCCAGTATAAATTTCAACTCCTCTATCCGATTCCTAGCTTTCGATCAGCAATTGGATCGTGCTGCTTTCCAATGGGGCGGACGTCGATGATGTGGGGCGGCGCCAAAGAGGTTCCGGCGGTAGGAGAAGACTTTATATGGCTGATGTGGAAGTTACAGAACTGCTGCATGTTATGAGGCGCATCGTGTGTGTGTTGTGCGTCTCGCTGGGGTGTGCCCTGTCGGTGGCGCAGGCTGCGCCCCGTGATGTGGCTCCAGGCTCACAGGATTATCTGAAGCGCAGCCGGGATGGATGGTTCTTTTACCAGGAGCCGCCGGCGCCGGCTGAGGAAGAGGAGGATGAGGAGGACTCGCGTCCTCTGCCAGAGTCCTTCAAGCAGCTTCCCGAAAAGATTTGGTCTGAGCCGGAGAAATATAAGGACACACTCAAAAGTCTTCCGATCAATGGGGTGGATCTGAGTAAATTGCCGTCAGTGTTTCTCCGTGAGCTCGTGACGGCCAAGAAAGAAGCAGCCATGGATACGCCCACGGTGGAGACGGTGAAGACCTACATTGTGGTGCAGCAGGCGGCGTACGATCGTGCGTCACAGTTTACCGATTCGTATCAATTAGCGATGTATGTGAACCCCGAGTTGAATTATGAGTCGAAGCATCCTTCATCGGAATTTGGACATCGCCTCGAAGCCCACATCAAGCAGCAAGATGAGGACCATACGCTCATGCAGGCTTCGCAATATGCGGGGCTCTTTTTCTTTTTTACGTCGACCTGTCCGTACTGTCTTGATCAATCGAAAATCATGAAACTCTTTCAAGATCAGTATGGCATGTCTGTGTTTCCCGTCTCGATCGACGGGACAGGCTTACCCGAATATCCACGGCCGCATGTCGACAATGGGATGGTGGAACGTCTGGGCGTGCATATGACGCCGATGGTCTATTTGGCGATTCCTGAGGAGAAATTTCTTACGCCGATTGGGGCTGGGATTATGACACTGAGTGATTTACGTGAGCGTGTGCTGGTGATTTTGAAACGCCGCGATATGTTGAAGCCGCAGCAAGGGTAGCGTCTTTTGTGTTGTGAGGCGATATGGACCGATTCGTTCACGTGTGCATTTGGTTTCTAGTGGCCGTCTTGGCCTTTGGTCCCGTGGTCGAATCTGCGCATGCCATGGATGCGCAGTTGGGTCAGATGTTTAACAGTTTCGGACTGCTGTCGGCGACCTCTCCCCCTGGGGCCTATCAAGGGCAGACACGCAATGCGTATACCGGGGGCAGCTTGGAGATGCGGTTTCAGAATCAGCAGATGTCCCTGTTTTCGATCAGTCCCCCTCGTCTGTCTGTGGGGTGTGGAGGGATTGATGCCTATTTGGGAGGATTTAGCTACGGGAGTCTGAGTCGGTACGTGACGCTGCTCACGCAGTTAGGGACAGGCGCGGTGCTTGGTTATGCCTTTCAATTGGCGATGAAGTTTATTTGTCCGGATTGTGCCGATGTCCTGAATAAGTTGGAAGCCGCGGCTCGAGCGATGAACACCCTCGGTCGGATTAATCCGTGCAATGCGGCGGCCTCAGTGCAGGCGGCCTTGAAAGCGGGAGAAGCGTTGAAGTCTGTGGCGACCAGCGCGGGTAATGCGTATGAAACCTCGTTGATTAATGCGGGCAGCATTCGAGATCCGATCGATCAAGGCGATACACGCGCCGGCACGCTCCTCTCCACCGTTAAAACAGATATGGAGGCTTTGGGAACCCCTATCCATGCCAACTTAGTGTGGAAGGCGTTAGGGCAAGCGGTCCCTCCGGTTGATATTCCAGTTAGAAAGTTAATCATGTCTCTCTTTGGGACCATTGTGGTTGATAACAATGCGATTCCCCACTATCACCCGCCCACATTGGAATTTAAAGACATTATGCAAACCCGTGCCCTAGAGACCCCAACGATTCTTACCTGTCTCGATAATGAGGTGGATTGTTTGGACGTCTCGGAAGGCCCCTCTGCTGGTGATCTGAGTGGGTTCGAGGAGCGGACCGAAACCAGCCTTCAGGACATTGCCACGGCTATGGCAACAGGGAACCCCCCGACGGCTGCACAGCAGAATTTTATCAATGCGTCTTCGCTTCCGGTCTGGAAACTTCTTTTAGATCACGGCAAGACTGCGGCCGATCGGGATATCATTGTTCGCTTCGGGAGTCAGATTATTGCCACGGATTTAACGTTTTATTACATCTCGTATCTGCGACGAGAAGTGGTGAAGCATGTGTTGCATTTCAAGAAACTGAATCCTGATTTCATCGGCGATGCGGAGCAGTATTTGGCGCGGTTGGATGAGACCTATCGTACAGTGGTGGCCGAAGTGACCACGCGTAATGCCGGCACTGAGAAGTCACGTCAAATGTTGGCCTATTTCTTTGAGCGACCTCAACCGAAGCCGAGCCGATAGTCGGAAGAAAGCTACGCGCACATGTGGGAAATTCATACCATTTGGGAATGGCGATGTGATTGCGTCCGTGCTAGCCGGCATTCGTCTCTTGATGATGACCGGCCCGTACACAGGATTATTGCTCTTTGCCATCCTGCTGTTGTCTGCGTTGGCCATCGGCAATTTCATGATCGACCGGCGCCAGTATGTCCCGTTGTTTTTTGGCGCGGTGGTTGTCTTCTATATTAGTACACAGATCCCTGTCGATGTCTTGGTGGTCGATGAAGTGAATAGTGATGTGGCCGATCAGGTGGTGGCGGGTGTCCCATTGGCTGTGGCGTTACCGGCGTATGCGTCTGGGTATGCGGGCTGGCGATTTACGCAGTTGGTGGAAACGGCTTTTGCCATTCCAGCCAATTACAGCACGGGACGATCTACCTTGAACCGTCCGATGTTCGATCTTCAAAAGATCGTGGGGGCTGAAATTCGCGATGGGGATCTTGAAGAACGGATCGGAAGTTATTTGATGGATTGCGTCTTTGCGGATATGGAACTTACTCCTCCGTTGGCCGGGAGTCCGACGATTACTGTGTTGCGTACGTCTGGTGATTTGCTCACGGATATTGCGACGGCAAACCTAGCGCGTGCCGTTGGAATGACGGGGATCCCGTGTGCCACGTACTACACAGGCGAGTTGATTCCTCGTTTTGCGATAGGATCTGGCGGCTATGATAAGAGCAATCGGTATTTGCAAACGGAGCTCCAAGTGATGCCTCTGAGTATTCTCGATGAAGTAGGTATTGCTGATGCCCTGTTGGGGAATCTTATTCCTGCTGGCCAAACCGGCCGCCAATTGATCAATAATGCCATGATTATTAAAGCCTGGCGTCAGGCGATGATTCAGGAGAAGTCGAAGTATAAAGATACGACTGCCTCAGTCGCGGAATTGCAAAAGACTCTGACGATTAATTTGAAGCAGCAAGCCTTTAGTACCAGCAATCTCGTGCAAAAGATGGTGCCCATGTTGCGGACGATCATTGAAGGCATTGTCTATTTGTCCACGCCAGTGGTGTTAGTGCTGGCCATGTCGCCGGCGATGGGTGCAGTCCTCGGGTTGTACATCAAGATGTTTTTGTGGTTGCAAACATGGGGACCACTGTATGCCATTCTGAACTTGGTGTTCTATCAAGAAGCCCGCGCGCGACTCACGTCCATTACTGCGGCCGGCGGATTTGGTTCAGTGAATCTGAGTAGTTATGATTCGTATCTCGAATTTGTCAGTATGATGAATTCTGTCTCAGGCGACTATATTTGGATGGTGCCAACGGTGGGATGGGCGTTAGTGTGGGGCGGATCATCGATCGGCAGTGCCTTGAGCGGTGCGGGTCGCTCGACTCAGGACACCAGCTCGCATGTAGCTGGAGAGTTTGCTGCAGGACGCGGGCAGACCATGTTGGAAGGACAGGGTCCTCGTTGGGAACAGAAGACACAGCTCTCGAATGGTACCATTGCGGACGGTGTCATAGGCCATGCGTCAGGTTCGCACATGACGATGGCGCCGGTCTCTGGCTCGTCTGGGATTTCGATGGTGGATCAGGCGGGGACCATGACGATGCGGGGTCAAGATGGGAGTGTTACCTCATTGGCGGCCAATGGGGCCATGACCGTGCAGAATCCGTATGGGAGCTACAGTAAAGATCGAGATGGCAAGCTGACGTCGGGCGTGTTTCGTGGGAAGGTCTTCGATCCGGAATCTGGTCGCTCGATGTTTATGCAGCAAGAAGTGCGAGGGGATGAGATTTATTCGCGTGGAGTGTATCGCGATGGATCCGGCATGGAGCATCAAGTGGAGCAGGTGCAAAATCAATCCTCAGGGGAGCAAGTGTCCCGTTTGGACTCCTTTCAGAGTGCTGGGCTTAAGGGTGAACTCAAGACACAGTCTGACGGGACGAGTGAGTTAAGTCTGAAACGGACAGGGTCCAGCTCCGTGAGTCATCCTGGTGGAAAGACGACATCTGGCATGTTCCAGATGGAAGATACATACATTCAGCAGCCAGGTGTCTCTGGTGGATTCGTTCATGTGGCCGGGACTGCCCAACGGATTGATCGTGAAGGCGATGAAAAGTTGTCCATTGCCAGACCTGGAGGCGGTGGAGAATTACAAGACGTGTTGAGTCGTCCTGGGGTTGCTCACGCAGTGTCGGGTACGGAGTCCAATGTTGTTCAAGGCAAGAAAACACAAGATGGATTACTTTTTACACCAGCAGCTGGGCCTGGAGGGAGTGTCGGAAGTGTGGAGGGGACAATTCCGTTGCTAGTTAAGGATCAAGAGGGCCATGAATATTTGCTGCCTAAAGCTGTCGTGAGCGGCCAGAATCTGGCGTTCGATAGTCACGGTCAGCCCCAAAATGGTTTTACTGCGTCAGCGGCGATGGAAACCGGAAAGGATCGCATACAGGCCAGTGGAACCGTGACGAAGGATCCCCAGAGTGGTCAGTATACGATGAAGGCCAGTAACATGACATTCTCGCGTAAATTGGGCGGAGAATCGTCAGGCGAGCAAATGGTTGTTCCTGTATCGGGCAATAATTACCTGGAGCTCAACAAGGGAGAGGTCAAGCATTTCGGGAATCCCCATGATTCTGGCACTCCATGGTCATATTCCGGGGAAGTCATTGATTTTCAAACCGGGGAGAAGAGTCAGCGGACGATGCGCTTCGATGGTCAAGATGTGTATGCATCGACCGGCGAGGCTGGGAGCACCCTCACCAAAGTCGCTGGCGATGGCAGTAAGATGGTTATCGATGGAGATATGCATTCATCTGCCGGAGCAAAATATACTCGTTCTTGGCCCAGCAGAACAGGGTTGGTTCAGGTTGGTACGGATTCAGGTGGCCGTCCGGTTGTTGAACCGAGGACATTTTCTCAGAAAGAGACGGGGGTTGTGAAGTTTTCACCCGATAAAGGGATTGAGTACTCTGGTAAGAACGATGAATTGACTGAACATTCAAGTAGGGGTGCATCTCAGCTATCAGGAAATGTTGTCCTCATGGATAAAGGGAGTCTAGTCGGGCGTGATGGTCATTCTCTAGTTCCAGCCCCATCTGGTG
>CAMDRK010000126.1 GCA_945906715.1 Nitrospira lenta | reverse complement strand
GCGCGAAATAAAAAACGGGGTCTTTTCCCAATCGAGTGGGTAAGAAATGGCTACAAAGTGTTGAGAGTCCGCGCCGGGCAAGGGTTTCTGGGTGCCGCTCATGTGTCATTCCCGCGAAGCTTGGAGAAGACCCAAATAAGAAAGCTTGGAGGGAGAGGAGGGAACAGCCAGGTGTCCTCCTTGCTCGCAGAACGCGCATGGGTTTGTCTGTCCGGTTGGCTGGTCTGTCTGGTTCTTCTGGATGACTTTCCGGTTCGACCAACCAGATAGACGAGATAGACCAGATGAACCAGCCTTCGTTGGACGCGCGCAGTTGAGGACAGCCTTGGCCGCCCCCCTAAAGAGTGGTTTAAAAGGAATACGGACGCGCACGATAAAATGACTGGAAAGACACCCCATTGGTCCTGTGCTCCCGGAACGCGCGCCCTGAGAAGGGCCTCGTTCGACGGGCGCACGTAGACCAACAGGGGTGTCCTTCCAAAAGAAGAAAAGCAAGCAACCCTGGAGGGATCATATAGATGGATAAAGACTTATCCGGCACCCCTCACCCCTCACGCTTGAGGTGTCATGCCCTCTCGACTTTTCGGCGAAGGGGATCTTTATTCGATCCAGATCAGGTTAAGAGCAAGCGACTCTGCAGCATCACGCTGTCTGACATCGGCAGTGACAAAGGGAATGGTCAGGCCTGAGGCAGCCTGGAAGGTGAGTGCGGACGCGACATGCAGGGCATCAAGGGTTCTAAGCCCTGCCCTCTGGACCAGTTCTTCGGCTTGGCTCAGCACGATAGGCCCCACTTCCACCAACTCCCAGTAAGCCCTGTCTTTGTGGAGTCTTGACTTAATAGCGAGAAAATCACGCTGGGTTAGTTCACCATCTGTTCGCCTGCGGCTAAGCGCGGATAAAGCTTCCACTGGGGCTACGGCTGAAGAGAGAAATCGATATCGTTCGAGTAGCTTCCGTGTGGCCGTTGAACCCCTCTCTTTGACATATCGTTTCACCAATACACTGGTGTCGAAATAGGCCAAGCGGGTTACCGTCACCGGTCATCCCTTTCCTTACGAACAGTCTGAGAGACCGGCACGCCACGCACCGATCGAGGCCCCCACGGCGGGAGGGCCCCACGCCTTGATGCGGGACGCAAGAACCCGGCAGTTTCGAGTCTCTGTATGATGGACTCCGCCTCGTAGCCACCGCGAATGGGTTTCACCATAGCCAGCGGTCTTCCCCGCTCCGTCAGCAACACTTCCTTCCCTCCTCGAACCGCCTTCATAAGCCGAGAGAACTGTTGGTTGGCTTCGCGTAAACCAATCTGCATAGACCAGCCTCCTAATATGTAGTGACATCACTACTATAGATATGCCTAGACGCTCTGTCAAATTACCGTTCGACAGCGAGAGACCCCTGGTGCCTTACCTAGGCCGGCTTCACAGGTGAGAAATAAAACGGCGTCCGTCTCCCACTTACGGAAGACGAACGCCGTTATCTTGTTTGCTTGGGTCGAGACCGGCTAAAGAGTTCGAGGTTCGAGGTTCGAGGTTTCCTGAACTTCGAACCCGGAACTTCGAACCTCGAACCTTCTACACATCGTAATACAGAACGTACTCGTAGGGATGCGGACGCAACCGCATGGGATCGACTTCCTTCTTACGTTTGTAGCTGATCCAGGCCTCGATCAGATCCTTGCTGAAGACCCCGCCCTTGAGCAGGAACTGATGGTCCTGTTCCAGGTTGCGTAACGCTTCGTCGAGACTGCCGGGCATCGTACGGATGGTTGCCGCTTCCTCCGGCTCGAGATCGTACAGATCCTTCTCCGCCGGTTCACCCGGATTGATCTTATTCTCGATCCCGTCCAACCCCGCCATGAGCATGGCGGAAAACGCGAGGTACGGATTCGCCGTCGGGTCAGGGAAACGCACCTCGATCCGCTTGGCCTTCGGGCTCGGTGAGTACATGGGAATCCTGATACCAGCCGATCGATTCCGGCTGGAATAGGCCAGCAGGACCGGCGCCTCGTATCCGGGAGTCAGCCGCTTATAGGAGTTTGTCGTTGGATTCGTGAAGGCCGCCAAGGCCGGCGCATGCTTCAGGATGCCTCCGATATAGTAGAGACAGAGTTGGGAGATGCCGGCATATTCTTTCCCTGCAAACAGCGGCTTCCCATCTTTCCAGATACTCTGGTGCGTATGCATGCCGGTACCGTTGTCCCCAAAGATCGGTTTAGGCATGAACGTGGCCGTTTTGCCATGCCGGCGGGCCACATTCTTGACGATGTACTTGTACATCATCATTTTGTCCGCCGTCTTGACCAGCGAGTCGAAGCGGATATCGATTTCCGCCTGGCCTGCCGTCGCCGTCTCGTGGTGGTGCTTCTCGATGGCAATCCCGGCCTTTTGCATCTCCAGGACCATCTCGCTGCGGATATCCTGTTGCGTATCGTGCGGCGGAACCGGAAAGTAGCCTTCCTTGTGGCGGATCTTTCCGCCCAAGTTGTGGCCTTCCTGCCCGATATTCCAGGCGCCTTCTTCGGAGTCGATGAAGTAGAAACCGCTATGGCCCGTCTGATCGTACCGGACCTGATCGAAGATGAAGAATTCCGCCTCGGGGCCCCAGTAAGAAATATCGCCGATCTTCGTGCTCTGGAGATATTTTTCCGCCTTCTGCGCCACAAACCGCGAATCGCGATCGTAGGGCTCGCGCGTAATCGGATCGACAATGTTGCCGACGAGGCTCAACGTCGGTACCGCACAGAATGGATCGATACAGACCTCGGACGGATCAGGGATCATCAGCAGATCGCTGTCGTTGATCGCTTTCCAGCCACGGATCGACGAACCATCCAGCCCGGACCCGTCCTTGAACAGCCCCTCCGTCAGCTCTTCGACGGGAATCGAGAAGTGCTGCCAGGTGCCAATCAGGTCCACAAACTTCAAGTCCACCATCTGGACCTTATGTTTCTTCGCAAACTCCAATACCTCACGGGGATTCATTCCGATCCTCCTCCTTGTCATATCCGACTTATAATGCAGATCCTGAAGAAACGCTTTCCGGGGCATCAACCTGTGGGTTCATGTACCGATCGATATCCTGCTTCATCGTCGAGCAGATTGCCTCCAGCCTGACCTGGTCCGCGATCTTCGCTCCATGCTGATCCGTCACGTAGAACACGTCGACAACCTCATGTCTACCGCCGGTGCGCAGGGACGGTTGGATATCGTCATCTAGTCTGGTCGAGATCCTAGCCGATTGGACCGACAGACCGAGCCGGAAGATGGAATCGGTAATGACGTACAACAGTCCCTGCGTATCGGCGGCAAACACATCGATAACCGTGAACCGGTCACTGATCTTGTTATCGATCAGCACCTCGCTCACATGGCGTTCGGCAGATGGCTGGCTCACAGAGAACAAACGGACCTTCCTGCTTCTCAACTGCTCGACCGACTCCGCTCCCTTCAACACCCGAACGATCGTCTCAGCCGTGTCATCCAGTCGCTCAACCGGAGGGGCACCGGCAAAATCAGGATCGGAGGCCTGGAAGGTGTTGACCACAACCCCGTCATTTCGAGTGATGATCTGCGCATCGAAAATCTCAAGCCCCTGGGCCGCCATCACGCCAGCCGTCTTTGAGAAGATACCCGGGGTGAGGGTGTCATGGGTGATCACCGTGAATTCGCATGTGCCGAGTTCCTCGTTGAAGATACCCTCGACCAGCACATCCCCTGTCTGCAACCTTGCGATCGCTTCCAGATGGGCTGCGATGCGCTTCGGCTGCGTCCCGTGCAGGTAGCGCAAGGGAAACCGGTCCAGTTGCGATTCGATCCAGCCAAGCCCACCGACCACGAGCGTCTTAAACTCTTGCGCCACCTCACGGGTCAGACGCTTGAGACTATTTGGACCGGCCATCTTATCGTCCTGCTCACCGGTTATCGTTCGAAGCGTGCGCAGATAGAGTTCGATGAGCAGAGACTCCTTCCACTTCGTCAACAGGCCTGGCCCTACTGCCGCAATATCGGCCGCGGTTAAGATCAACATCATGCGAAGCACCTCAGGCGTGACCACCTCCTGGGCAAAAGGCACGAGGACTTTCTCGTCATAGGGGTCACGACGGAACGCCGTGTGCGACATAATCAGATGCCGGTGCACGAGAAACATCAGCGTTCTGCTTTCTTGTTGGTCACACCCAAGTCGAGCCGCTGTCTCCTCCGCAATCGCCTTGCCCACTTCACAGTGGTCCTCTTTCCGTCCCTTCCCTAAATCGTGCAACAGAATCGCCAGGTGCAAAAGATCCTTCCGCCTGATCTCCTGATACACCACCCCCATGACGCCCGGCTCCATGGCAAGCGCTTCGGCTTTGCCCACAGCCAGCAGGCTATGTTCGTCTACCGTGTACTTGTGATACTGGTTGAACTGCATCAGGCCGCGGAGCGTGGCAAAGACCGGGATGAGTTTCTCCAGCAAATGAGCGCGGTGCATCGCCTCAAGCGTGGCGGCTACCGCTCCGGGCCCTGAGAGGATCTTCAGAAAAACCCGGCTGGCCTCCGGAGTCCGGAAGGCCTCGCTCGACACACTGTCCATATGGCTGTGGATCTCGTCTACCAGATCTGCCTCGATCTTCAGCCGTCTGGATCCTGCCATTTGGAATAGTCTGAGAAGTAACTCCGGACTATCCAGCAGCCGCGCCCGGAGCTCAGAGGGAACCGTCAGGCGCCGACCAGTGACTGAGAAATAGCCATCCACAAGATCGGATGGCACAGCGCGAGACGATCGGCGCTTTGCGGTCACGGCTTGGCAACGGTCTATAAACCGGATCAGGGTTTCATGGAGTCCTACCGTGTGCCGGTAGTACTGCTGCATGAACTGCTCGACCCCCAGGAGGTTGGGACGATCCTCGAATCCAAACAGGGAGGCCAGCCTGACCTGTTCATCGAACGAGAGAATTTCCTGCGCCCGCCCGGCTCCGACATGCAGAAACGCCCGGACGCGCCACAGAAAATCACGGGCCTCCGTCACTGAAAGAAAATCCTGTCTGGAGAGGAGGCTGCGATCCGCCAAATCTTGTAACGTAGAGGCCTGGAACCTGGCCATACCGGCCCACCGGAGCAGATGGTAGTCTCGCAACCCTCCCTTGCTCTTCTTGACGTTGGGCTCCAGGAGATAGATCGTCTGCCCAAACTTTGTATATTCACGTTGCCGTTCTTCCTTCTTCTGCTCGATAAAGCGCCCGGCTCCACGGCCAATCACTTCCTTGGCATAGAGGCGATGGAACTTCTGGAACAGATTCGGGCTTCCGGCCAAAAACCTGGCTGTCATCATCGAGGTGCGGATCGTCAGATCCTGCCCCGCCAGCTCGACACAATCTTGCGTCGTCCTCATACTGTGGCCGACCTGGAATCCGAGATTCCACAGATGGTGCAGCACTTCACGGAACAGCGCCGGCGCCGCCTCTCCCGCTTCCTCGCTATAGAGGAACATGATGTCGATATCGGAATAGGGAGCTAGTTCACGCTGGCCATAGCCCCCCAGCGCGACGAGGCAGCAATGCTGCGCCCCTGCAACCTGTGCCCCCTCCCCGGCCTGCTTCATGGCGCTCTGATACCGGTCTCTCACCAGCCCGTCCACGAACTCCGTCAGGGCAGTCATGACCTCGGCAGCCGAGGCTCCGTCCAAGAGCCGCTGCTTGATGGCCTGCCTGTGCCAGGCCAGGGCGGAGACCGGACCGGTCTCCGCCCCCGGCAAGAGCTCAGCCTGATTCCTGTTGTCAGCTGCCATCGTCACAAGGCACGCAATCCCCTCTCGCCTGCCAAAATCAGGGACAGGCACCCGCCAGAGGCGGGAGCCAGTCCCCGATCACAGGGCGCTTTCCCCCATCTCACCGGTCCTGATCCGTACCACGTTGCTGATATCCGACACGAAGATCTTCCCATCCCCGACCGTGCCGGTCTTCGCAGCGCGCGTAATGGCTTCGATCACACGCGTCGCTTCCTTATCTCCGACATACACTTCGATCTTGATCTTGGGCAGAAAGTCGGTCGTATATTCGGCGCCGCGGTAGGTTTCCTTACTCCCCTTCTGGCGTCCAAATCCTTTGACTTCCGTCACGGTCATTCCCTGTATACCTATTTCCACTAACGCATCTTTGACTTCATCCAACTTGAACGGCTTGATTACGGCTTCAATCATCTTCATATCGACACCTCCCTCATCGGTTACCCGCGACGCTGCTCGTACAGCGTCGCGGGAACTGCCAGCACGATTGTTTCGTCGATTGTACCATAGGCCCTGTATTACACGTGATAGGCCTTCTCACCGTGCTGACTGACATCCAAGCCTTCTTGCTCTTCATCTTTCGTCACACGCAGACCCATGACCACATCGATTATTTTGAGAATAATCCAAGTGCAGATCATAGAAAAGGCTGCCACTGCGCCGATCATGATGAGCTGAACCATGAGCTGTTTTGGATTGCCATAGAACAGTCCATCCTGCCCGGCAGAATTGACCAGCTTCGACGCAAATAATCCTGCCCCAACGAGGCCGAGCGCTCCGCCCACACCGTGAACCCCCACCACATCGAGCGAATCGTCGAAACCCAGGGCCGGCTTCAGGATGCTGACGCAGATATAGCAGACAACTCCAGCCGCTAAGCCAATCATGATCGCCCCGCCCAATCCGACAAACCCGGCCGCAGGGGTAATGGTGGCCAGACCGGCGATCGCCCCAGTCGCACAACCGAGCGCGGTGGGCTTCCCACGATGCGCCCACTCGATCAGCATCCACACCACTGTCGCAACACAGGCGGCGATGTGAGTGGCCACGAAGGCGCTGGCCGCCAGCCCATTCGCGCCCAACGCACTGCCTGCGTTGAACCCGAACCAGCCGAACCAGAGGAGGCCCGCCCCCAACAACATGATGGGGAGGTTATGCGGAGGCATCGGCGTCGTCGGATAGCCCATCCGCTTTCCGAGCATAATGCAGGCGACCAGGGCGGACGTGGCGGAACTGACGTGCACGACTGCGCCACCGGCAAAGTCCAATGCGCCCATCTGCGCCAACCATCCACCGCCCCAAATCCAATGGCAGACAGGGTAGTACACCACGATCGACCAAATACCGAGAAACCACAGCATCGAGGAAAATCGAATGCGTTCCGCAATGGCCCCTGTCATCAGGGCCGGGGTAATGGCGGCGAACATCATCTGGTACATCATGAATACTTCGTGTGGAATGGTCGGGCCATAGACTGGATGAGGCTCGGCACCCACCCCGCGCAACCATGCCCAATCGAAGTTCCCGATGAACCCGCCGACATCGGGACCGAAAGAAAGGCTGTA
>CAMDRK010000125.1 GCA_945906715.1 Nitrospira lenta | reverse complement strand
CGTCCCTCGCAGGCCTCTCCCCCGACGAAAAACCCTGATTTGAACTCACTCATGACACCCTCCTTGGTTGATAGGTAGATCTGTCGCTCATGGCCAGCATGTGTTCTTGTTCCATCTGAAACGCAATGCCTGTGCCAATATGCCCGTATGAAAACAGTTCAGATTTCCTTGCAAAGTAGAGTCTCGCCACGAGTGTGCTATTCGCGGGCGGTTTATATCCACCAGCCTGTGCTGAAATCCACCACCATCTTGGGTGGCTGTGATGCGCGATGCGCATAAACCTGCCGGTCTATCTGGTCTGTTTGGTCTTTCTGGTCGGTCTGGTTGGACGAGACTAACCAGATGAACCAGACAGACGAGATAGACCAGATAGACTCCGAATTGCCTTTGGGCCTGGCGCTCATGTATTCTCATCGGATGATGCGAGAGAAGAGGCCATGATTACGCCGGACGTTATTACGGAATACCTGCGCCGGACGATGCCGGATGCAATGGTCACGGTCTCGGATCGGACAGGCACGATGGATCATCTCAAAGTGGTGGTAATCTCGGCAGCCTTCGCAGGGAAGAATCTGCTGGATCGGCATCGAATGATCTATCAGGCGTTGGATGCCCCTATGAAAGACGGGCGGATTCATGCACTCGAAATTACGGCTAAAACCACAGATGAAACCTAGGAGGCCGAGCTATGGCAGATCCCATTCAAGAAGAAATTAACAAGGAAGTCGCCGCACACAAGATTTTGATCTACGGCAAGGGCACCAAACAGATGCCAATGTGCGGGTTTACAAAGGAAACGATGCAGTTTTTTGACAAGTACGGGTATCCGTATGAACTCATCGATGTCCTGTCCCAACCCACCAAGCGGGAAGCGCTTGCAAAAATGACCAACTGGCCGACCCTCCCCAAGGTGTTCATCGACGGGCAGTTTTATGGCGATACCGACGTGCTCGATCCGATGGCAGCCAAAGGCGAGATAGAGCCGCTGCTGAAAAAAGCGTTCGGAAAATAAGAAAGATTCGAAGAGACGAGGGCGACGGTCATGCTCTTTTGCTCGCGCAACGCGCGGCCTCCGAAGGCCCTCGTTGGACGCGCGCAGTGAGAGCATAACCGTCGCCCTCGTTGTTTTATGCAGCAGCGGGTGGGGGAGAGAAGGGTAAGGTGGGCCTGGCTCGGTCCTCACCTGCTCACGGAACCCCCACGATAAAACTGTGGTCGTTCGACGCGCGCAGGTGAGGACCAAGCCAGGCCACCGGCTGTATTATACGAAGCCGGGCACGAGGTCGTGGTTCTGTTGCGCGGGCCTCACTTCTATATTGTCGTGGTCCATCACATGTGGTACACTTCTTTTCGCACGTAAAACCTGAGGTGAGAACACTATGCCCACAACTAATCCTCGCGTGAATGTTGTCCTGGAAGAGCCGGTCTACGAAGGGCTTCGCCGCTGGGCCAAGCGAGATGGCGTCTCGCTGTCGCTCAAAGTGCGAGATCTCGTGAAAGATGCGCTGGAGGTAGAAGAGGACCGAGCCCTTGCCGGCCTGGCGAAAGATCGAGAGCAGACGCTCGACCGGAGCAAGGCCATGACGCATTCGCAAACTTGGGCACATCTCAAGCGATCGAGACGCTAAGTGTCCTTCGAGCTTCGGTACCACCCCGCCATTGCTGACGAAGATATCCCGCGCATTCCACAAAATCTCCATCGGAGAATAGCCGGTGCAATCGAGTCGCGGCTGACTCACGCTCCGCACCAGTACGGGGCTCCCCTTCGCAAAACCCTGAAAGGCTACTGGAAGCTGCGTGTTGGGGACTATCGGGTCGTGTACAAGATCGAAGAGAATGAGGTATGGATACTAGGAATTCAGCACCGCAAAACAGTGTACGAAGACATCCTACAGAGACTCAGTGAGCGAGGGTAGGTTCTCACAGTCGAGAAGATCGGAAAGATCAGGAAGGGCGTCTGCCAAACTCTCCTGCTCGCGCAACGCGCGGCCTCGGAAGGCCCTCGTTGGACGCGCGCAATCGAGAGTTCGACAGACGCCCTTCCTAATTTTTGTCATTCAGCGGCTTGGGGAGGGGGAGGGAGAGGAAGAGATGGTGGCTGTCATGCTCTTGTGCTCGCGCACCCCTCACCTCAGAAGGTGATCGGTGCATGCGCGCAGTGAGAGCATAACACCCGCCATCGAGCCTTATCTAAGAACATTGATAATCAATCAACAAACTTATATAATTCTGGCATGAAACGCCTGGTGTTCGTCGGCTCCAGCCTCGAAGACCTGAAAGAGTTTCCGGCTGAAGCCCGGCGTGCGGCCGGGTTCGAGTTAGGATTTGTGCAGCGGGGTCTGGACCCCTCGGACTGGAAGCCCAGGAAAGAGGTGGGGGCCGGCGTTCGAGAAATTCGGATACACGTCCTAGGAGAATGGCGTGTACTCTATGTCGCCAAGTTCGCGGAGGCTATCTACGTGCTGCATGCGTTCCAGAAGAAGACACAGAAGACCAAAAGAGAAGACATCGAGTTAGCCCGGACACGTTATCGACAGATCGGAGATTGATCATGAAAAAGAAAGTGACCAAATCCACTGGCAATGTTTTTGTCGACCTTGGTTTTGATCCTGCCGAGGCCACCGTGCTCCAAATGCGGGTGAATTTGATGAGTGACCTTCGCCTCTACATCAAAAAACACAAGCTCACCCAATCTGATGCAGCCAAGCGCCTGGGCATTGCACAATCCCGCGTCTCCGACCTCGTGCGTGGCAAATGGGACAAGTTCAGCCTTGAAATGCTGATCACGCTTGAAGCGCGGATTGGGCGCACAGTCCGTCTAGAATTCGCGGCGTAATGTTTCTCTGAGCTTGCCTCCGATATCACCATGTTCCAAGGTAGCAGGGAATCTCAGGTGCCAAGTCAAGCAACGACCCCCAGAAGTTCGCCCCTGGCTTTGCAGCTGTGTGCGTCGTCGTGGGAGTGGTGGAAAAGGAAGTAGCTGGCGTCTGAAATAGCTGGTAGCGACACAAAGTCCCATCTTGGATGACTCCTCCAGAAGAAAATAGCAGCATCTTACCCATAAATAGGATTGACGCTTCTCCACGGTCGGGCTAGCCTGGTTTTTCATTAGATGGCACAAAAGAGAGGATTTCCTTGAGAAAGAACCACATGGCCCACGGAAAGCTGATCTTTACATTAATGGTTGCAGTCCTGGTGGGCGCATGTGGCGAGTCCGCGTCGCCGTCATCTTCGAAACAGGAAGCGGCAGCGAGTACTGAAAAGAGTTTTGTAGAATTGAAAAAACAGGCAGCATCCGGCGATGCTGACGCACAGGTCAATCTAGGTGGTCTGTATCGCGACGGACAAGGCGTGCCTCAGGATTACGCGCAAGCGCGACAGTGGTACGAGAAAGCGGCCGCCCAGGGGCATGCGAAGGCGCAGAACAGCCTCGGTTGGCTGTATATCGAGGGAAAGGGCGTGCCGCAGGATTACGCGCAGGCGCGACAATGGTACGAGAAAGCCGCAGCTCAGGGACTCGCCAAGGCGCAGGTCAATCTCGGTGGGCTGTACTACTACGGGTCCGGCGTGCCGCAGGATTACGCGCAGGCGCGACAGTGGTATGAGAAAGCGGCCGCCCAGGGGCAGGCGGATGCGCAGGTCTGGCTCGGTCTGCTGTATATCGAGGGAAAGGGCGTGCTGCAGGATTACGCGCAGGCGCGACAATGGTGGGAGAAAGCCGCCGCCCAGGGGCACGCGGGTGCGCAGAACAACCTCGGAGGGCTCTATGAATTCGGGCATGGCGTGCCGAAGGATTATGTTCAAGCACGGCAGTGGTACGAGAAAGCGGCTGCACAGGGGAATGCGTTTGCACAGTCCAACCTCGGGGGGCTGTATCAAACCGGAAATGGCGTGCCGAAGGATGCCTCCAAGGCAGTGGAGTGGTGGCAAAAGTCGGGCGCCCAGGGGCATGCGTATGCGCAGTACAGGCTCGGATGGCTGTATGCCAATAGCGAGACGTGACGGAAGATAGGGTGCTGGCCTATGCATGGGTCAATTTGGCTGCCGCACAGGCAGATGAAAACGCGAAAAAACTTCGTGACTCAATCACCTTGAGTCCAGCCCTACGCGCTGAGGCGGAACGCCTGTCCTCAAACTGGAGGCCGGGGCAGGTGTTGCGGCATGAAAACGAATTGGCTGCGGCGGCAGGAAACCTGGCACCATCAGGAGGGGCGCTGACCAAGAAAGGCACCGGGACGGCTTTTGTTGTCAGTCCGGAAGGCCACGCCATTACTAACCATCATGTGGTTGCCAGTTGCAAAGAAGTCCGTGTGCAAGGGCGCAGCGACGTGGTGCAGGTGATCACGCGCGATGAGATTAGTGATCTTGCCTTGCTCAAAATACCTGGCGAGACGCGTGCCACTGCCGCACTGTCACCAGACCCAGCCAGCTTGCGTCAGGGGCAGGATATCGTGGTGTTCGGCTTTCCGCTCGACAGTGTGCTGTCCTCGGGCGGCAATCTCACGCCGGGGGTGGTCAGCGCAATCACCGGCCTGGGCAACAACAGTAACCAGATTCAAATCACCGCGCCTATACAACCGGGTTCGAGTGGCAGCCCGGTGATGAACAAGAAAGGGCAGGTGGTGGGGATGGTCAGTATGAAGCTCTCGGACACGGTGATGGCAAAGTACACCGGGACCTTACCGCAGAATGTCAATTTTGCGGTCAGTGGGCAAACCTTGACCGCATTCCTCGAGGCTCACAAGGTCCCCCACAAAACTGGCAGCTCATTCTTCGCGCGGGAGAAGTCGCTCGCCGATCTCGGCGACGAGGCGCACGAATGGACGACCGTGGTGGAGTGTTGGAAGTAGGAAGGCATACGCGCATTAGGTCTGAGGGATAGAAGCGCACTAATTCAGTGGTGCTTCGATGGTACAGAATGGAAGAAGTGGACAGCGTCTCAACATTTCGGAGAATCCACCTATGAGTCAGCATAAGATGCGGCAAGCCATTTCCGTTGCAGGATTCGTACTAACAGGGATTCTCCTGTCCACTTCTCTTGCATGGGCCGCCAAGGATGCACGTCCTTTTTGGACTGAGAAATCATCCTTTATCGAAGGAGAAGAGCTGTTTGTGGTTGGGGTGGCGTCAAAGGCACGGACGGTTGAAGAAGGGCGACGGCAGGCGTTTGAGCAGGGCAAGGTTGAGCTGATGAACTTCGCACAGATCACCAGCCTCGAAGCGCAGGGACTCGTGATTGAGACGCAAATGACCTTTGAGGAACCAAACGCGGATGGCACCGTGACGGTGTATCGCCTGTTGCGAGTTCCCGCATCCAAGCTAGTGGGCATTCAAGGCCGTCTTAAAGCACAGAGCCAGGCCCAGGAAGAAGCCATGGAGCAGTCGCGGAAGGAACTGGCAGCAATTCAGCAAACACTTGGTGAGAAGACAATGAAATTAGATCAGCAACAACGGCAGGTCGAGCAGATGTTGCAGCAGATCAATGCGAAACTCCAGGCGAGTAGTACGCCCAGCAATCGGTCAGAGCGAAGTGGGTCTTTGGTAGACCGCTTCAAAGAGACAGACGCCAAGCTCGACGCGAGCGAGCAGGAATTGAGCCGACTTGCCCGCAAAATTCAGGAGCGAGTACAGTCGAGCTCTCAGAAGGCTTGCCGGTATATCACGGCTGGAATGACACCATCTGAGGTGAAAAGTCTTTTCGGAACACCTGAGAGTGTGTTGCTTAAACCCATGATCGAGCTATCTGGTCCCCAGCATGGGTTTCGTGGTGCGCCATGCCAGGTTTTTTCGTGCTGAGCCCATGCGGGAACGGGGCTTTCGAGCGGGTTATCCCCCGTTCTTCTTTCCGCTTCCCTGACCACACCGCTGTCGGGTGTGGCCCGTGCGCCGACTGATCCATCCCGCCTTCCCGTGTCGCCAAAGCTTCAACAGATTATGCGTGGCACACAGCAGTTTCCATTCACTGTCACAGGCCGCCGTGCCGCGGCGCATCAATCCGTCACAGCCCCGGGCACTCTTGATCTGTCCGAACACCGGTTCTACGGTCTGGCCTCGCTTCTTGTAGAGGCGACGACCACGCTTCGTCAGCAGCATGCGCTCCATGCGGTCACGGGCCGTCAACCCCTTCGGAGCGCGGCCGCGTGGCGGCGGCGGCTCCCGCAGCGCCTTGCGCTGTTTCCAGTCCTTGTTCGTGGCCATCAACAACTCTGGCCCTGCCGGGTCCGCCGCCAGCAGATTGGCCTCGCTGCAATAGCCGGCATCGGCCAGGGCCGTCCCGACCGCATGCGGATATGCGATGGCCTTGAGATTGGCCTGCGCCCGTTCCAGCATCGGGTACAATTGCTTGATGTCATTCTCTTCCTGCGTCACTTCAGCCGCCACGATGATCTGGTCCTTCGTCACCACCGCTTGCGCGTTGTAGCCTTGGACGTACCCAGCCTGCGTCTTCATGATGCGACTGTCCGGATCCGTGACATTCGCCTTGGCGTCGCGGTCCGCGGCCGCCTCGGGCGCCTTCGGTTTGCGGCCTCGCTTCTTCTGCCCGGTGGCGGCCTCTTCGGCCTGTCGTGTCTCGATCTTGGCCTGCTGCTGCGCCGTGGCCGTGGCCGCCTCCTGCGTCAACCGCTCTTGGCACACCTGTAACCGAGCTAGCCGGCTCTTCCGATCCCGCAAACCCTCCGGCAGTTCGTCGCCGCACCGCTCCTGGCCATACTGCCGATCCTCCGCCGCATCCGTGACCTGGGCCTCGGTCAGCATCCGCGAGACCTCTGTCGCGATCGTCTCGACGGTCCGATTCGACGCTAGCGCCGCGTTGGCCTTGATCTTGGTCCCGTCCAACGCCACCCCCCCCACCTTCACCAACCCCGCCTCCGCACAGAGCTGCAGTACCTGCGTGAAGAGCTTGGCTAGTTCGATTTCGTGGGTCTGCCGGAACCGGGCGAGGGTCGTGTGATCAGGGCCCTGATTGGCCGTGATCACGCGAAAGGCCACATCCCGCTGACATAGCCGCTCGATCCGTCGACTCGACCGTTCCCCCAGGCAATACGCATACAGCAGCAGCGCCACCATCATGGCCGGCTCATACGCCGCCGGTCCCCAGCCATCCGCTCGATAGGTCCGGGTGATGGCCGTCAGATTCATCTGAGCCACCGCATCCAGGATGAACCACGTCAGATCGCCTTCCGGCATCCAATCCTGCAAGGCCGGGGGCATCAGATAGAGTTGGTCTCGCTCACACGGGAGAAAGTGATAGCCCATCGTGTCACCTCCAGGAAGTCTTGGGGCCTATTATGCATAGTAATACTTAGGTGTCAATGGGTTTGTGCAACAGGCTC
>CAMDRK010000124.1 GCA_945906715.1 Nitrospira lenta | reverse complement strand
GCGGTCTCATATATCAGAAAAGGGCGAGGACGACCCTCGCCCTTTTTCCTTTCTATTTCCTTTCTACGAACTTTCACCCTGAATGCTGTTGTGCGACAATGAGGCCGACTTGAATAGACGAGGCCCTATGACGAGTGTGCCTACAACATGGCTTCAGAATCCCTCACGGCCGAGAGCTCTTTCATGAGTCTCGTCGTTGGATCACACCCAAGTCACAATGTCCTAACAGAGGGGAATGAGCCTCTTCAAAAATCTTGCCCGCAATTGGGCGTACTTGTCCAGTTTCCCCAACCGATGCCCTATGGCGAGACATATGCCCTTCAGAGGCAACTCCAGGAAGACCGGATTGCAGAGAGACGAAGGGATGTATTGCTGCTCCTTGAACACTCACCGGTCTATACCCTGGGCCGTTCCACCAAATCGGAACATTGGAGCTGCGGGGAAGAGAACCTCCGACGGACAGGCGCCAGTCTCCAGTCCGTAGATCGTGGTGGCTCGATTACCTACCATGGACCGGGACAGGTCGTGGGCTATCCCATCCTCAAACTGTCTCATTATTGTTCAGGCCCAAAGCGGTATGTATGGAGCCTGGAGGAGGTCTTGATCCTTACCCTCTTGCAATGGGGGATTGAGGGTTACCGTATCGAGAAAAGCCCAGGAGTTTGGGTTCGCTGGAATCATGCTGATGCAAAGATTGCCGCGATCGGAATCCGGATCGACCACGGGGTCACGATTCACGGGTTTTCGCTCAATGTCGATATGGACCTATCCCCCTTTTCCCACATTCTGCCCTGTGGCCTAACACAGTGCCGCGTCACGTCCATGGCAGAGCTCCGGCAGTCCACCATATCGGCATCCATCGTCGCGCAACAAATAGCGCAGGAATTCACACGAGTGTTCAACATTCAATGGATGAGTCTCCCTCCCGATAGCATTGAGCAAAGGCATCATGATCACCGCCTCACATTAACACCCCCGCTTCACACCTGACCAAAGGAACAGCCCATGCACGAACTCGACACACCGACTTTCCGGCTGGCAGTTGCACAGTTTGATCAAGCGGCCGAGGCCATGGAACTTGATCGTAATTTACGCGAGCGGCTGAAACTTCCTCAACGGTCGCTGATTGTCAGTCTGCCGGTCCGGATGGATGACGGTCGAGTCGAAGTCTATACCGGATATCGTGTACAGCACGATTCCGCCCGCGGCCCCACAAAGGGCGGCATTCGCTATCATCCGGATGTGAACCTTGGGGAAGTTGCGGCACTCGCCATGTGGATGACATGGAAATGCGCGTTAGCCGACCTGCCCTATGGCGGGGCCAAGGGTGGCGTCGCGGTCAATCCAAAACAGTTGTCACGACCAGAGTTACAACGACTGACCAGACGTTATGCCGCGGAAATCTTCCCCTTGATTGGGCCAGATAAAGACGTACCGGCCCCAGACGTCGGCACAGATGCCCAAGTGATGGCCTGGATCATGGATACGTATAGTCAGCAGGTGGGGTATTCGGTACCAGGTGTCGTCACAGGCAAGCCCTTGTCGATTGGAGGAAGCCTCGGACGCGAAGAAGCCACCGGCCGCGGAGTGGTCTGTGTCACTATGGAAGCACTTCGCCACCTCAAGCTCGATATTCGGAATACCACCGTGGCTATTCAGGGGTTCGGCAACGTCGGGGCCCATACAGCCCGCATCATGCAAGAATGTGGCGCACGCGTCGTCGCAGTGAGCGACGTGAACGGAGGCATCCATAATTCGAGCGGCTTGGACATTCCGGAACTCCTTACTCGCTATAAGACCGCAGGCCAATCCCTCCGAGACACCAAGCTGGGAGATCGGCTTTCTAACGACGAATTGCTTCAGCTCGATTGCACTGTATTGATTCCTGCAGCACTTTCCGAACAAATCACCGAACACAATGCCGCGAAGCTGCGCTGCAGGATTCTCGCCGAAGGAGCAAACGGTCCAACGACGCTAGAGGCCGATCGCATACTGCAGGACCAAGGCGTCTTTATCATTCCGGACATCCTGGCCAACTCTGGTGGCGTGATTGTGTCCTACTTTGAGTGGGTGCAGGATGTGCAGCGATTTTTCTGGAAAGCCTCTGACATTCAAGAGCGATTGCACGATATCATGATCACCGCCTTCCATCGGACGTTACAGTTTTCCGTTTCCAGAAAAACTTCTATGCGAATGGCCGCCCTGATGAGTGGAATCGACAAGGTCGCGCAAGCACATCTCCATCGTGGACTCTACCCATGAGTTCCCAACACTATGAAGGTGGCGATCCCATACTGCCGAGGGTTCCCGTGTGAAGGACTATGCGTTGGTCATGCTCGCCGTGATTAGGTCGGACGACAAGAGGACGCCCCTGCGCAAAATACGCTCATGGCGTGGATCGTTCATCGATCGGCTTGTCGGACGGAGAGACATCGCCAACTGATTCTGAGGCGTATTCTCTGCGCGCTTGCGATCCTGTCACTCCATGCGCTAGGGTGGACCGATCTGAGCTGAGTCAGACTGGATTATTGGAGGCCTGCAGGATGGATCGGAATGCCGTTTTATCTCTCTGGGAAGTCCACAAAGATGAGCGGTGGCCTCAAGTGGGAAACCAACATGAGGGGCCACTGATGACACTGGATACAGTGATCAGCGGATGCGTCGTGTACTTCCTCGATAGTCCTGAGGGGCTTGATCCCCAGCGGATCGGGATCGTGGAAGATTGCGTTGCAGATCTCGATAGCCTGACCGACGAACTGGACGAAGATTGTCTGCCCTATTTTCACCGGCTCCGGAGCCTCGGGGCCCTTCTCATCTCGACCCATCTCAGCATCTAACCTATCGATCCGCCCCCATCACGCGTTCAACCATTCTTGCAAGTTCTCAGGCCGTTCGATAAAATACGTGTCGCGCTGTGGTCCCACCAATTTGAATAATACATTCCCACACCATCCATCTCTCGGAATATATAGGCAAGGAAGAGTCGATGAAGGATTTACTGCGAATCGTCACGCTGTCATGCATGGTAACGGCTGGAGTCGGCGCATGGGCGCCCCCTGGGTATGGTGAGCCCTACGAATTAAGTAAGCACGACGTGATGGATCCCAAGACTTTGAAGAGTGCCGAGATTTCATTGTTTGGAGTCAAGTTGGGAGACCCTGAAGCCAAAGCCCTGGGCTCTCTCGTCAATGAAAAGATTCCTGGAGTAAAAGTGGAACAGGAAGCCTCGTTTATCTTCTTGCTCGACCAACGTAAACCGACCGGTCCTATGGCTGGCGTGCGCATTCAGGACGGCAAGGTCGATCTGATCTTTATTAATAATCGATTTTCCTATAAGACTCGAGGAATTTTTCGCAACGTGTTGAACTGCGAGAGCCCTGACGATGTACGAAAACTATTGGGGCAGGAAGACTACGGGGACGAAAACGTGATGGGGGCCATACTCGCCTATGATAAGCAGGGATTCGTCATCAACTATCTTGGGAAAGATGTCAACGTGGAGTTTGCTCCGCTTCGATAGCATTGCGGATAACTCTCAGGCTACGACAGCCCTCTCGCCTCTGCCTGCCTGCAGGTCGACTGGATCAAACAGAGAAAGTCAGCGCGGAGCCTCAGCTGCCTGTAACCCATAGGCAATGAGACTCGTCGCCGTGTTCCAGCGACGTTTGGAGTTGAGGATCACGAGAAGAAGATCGCTCCCGTTCTGGGAAACCTTGGCGATGAGGCATCGACCGGCTTTGGAAGTAAATCCGGTTTTGATACCTTCGACGCCAGGAATACGCCCCAATAATCTGTTCGTATTGTGCAATACATAGGCGCGGTGACCGCTGACAGGGGTAATGATCGCGCGTTCCTCACGGACTAACTGCCTGAAAATCGGTTGATCGAGAGCCGTGAGACTCAGCGTGGCAAGGTCTTCAGCCGTCGAGTAATGGTCTGGATTGTCGAACCCGCAGCCATTGCTGAAATGTGTATCCGCTAAGCCAAGCTCTTCCGCCTTGGCATTCATGAAGTCCACGAACTGTGCTTCGTCGCCACCCACATGCTCCACCGCTGCCAGACAAGCATCGTTTGCCGACACGATTAACATGGCTTTCAGCAGATCTTCCAATCTAAAAACCTGCCCTGCCTTCACGCGTAAATGCGTCTTGTGAGCCCGTGCGGCATTGGGACTAATCGTGACAAGATCATCCAACTGTCCCCTTTCTAGAATGACCAGCGCCGACATAATTTTCGTGAGGCTGGCGGGGGACATTCGCTTTCCAGCATCGTGTTCATACAACACACGACCGCTGTTAAGCTCCTTGAGAAGAATGCCATGAGCTGGAGCGACTCGCCACGGAGGGAATTGGTGCGGAATAATCGCGGTTCGAACATGCGCCGGTTGAGCCTCTACGCTCTTCGCAAGGGCGATAGTCGGCGTGAGGGCCTCGACACCGATCAACAGGAGACCGATAAGCACCAAAGCAGCATGCGGGAAAACTGGCACCCGATAGAACCTTCTGCAATCTCTTGTCATAATGAACCTGTCGCTCCCACTCATAGTGTAAACGATTCCCTCACCTTTCCTCCGCGAAACCCGCTGTCAATCACTTTGTGGAAGAAACGGAGCAGATCAGCGAGGTCTATCCAAAACCCGCAATTCAAACAGCGGGCATAGAGTCGCCGATTCACTAGCGTATAGTGACGCTCGACCATCATGCAGCCCTTACACCTCAAACAGTGCATCGATGCGCCTGTATTCAGACTCTGTGTCTACCTGAGTCGATTCATCACCAATGCCACGCAACCTGCCAATAATCCTCCGCCGACAATGGTGGTGCCAAACGAGAGGTATGCGCTGGCCCCGCTTCCAGGAGCGGCTCCGTCAAGCAACTCTCGCACACCTCCCTGCACCATCAGCACAGAGAGGGTGAGCAATGCACCGATAGCAAACCACCATCTAAATGATCTCACCAGTGTCCTCGGAACAGAGCGCTAAGAGGCCTATGCGGCGCTTATCCGGCACTGTAGCCGAGGGTCGACAGGCTGTCAAGAAGACTGGCGATGACTCACTCCATGATCGATAGACGGCGTACGCGCCTCACGGAGAAGGCGCAACAGGAGTGGAGGCCACTTTCAATCCTCGATGGAGAAAGATAGAGACGCTTCCGTTTCCGTTGTCCGCTGTCACTAGTCCAGGCTCTTCAGCCTCCTTCGTTGTGACACGAAACGTCGCAAGGGCAAAAGGACCTGGCTTTGTCCTGTAATTTCTCGGCGGATATTCGAAGGTCCCGTCGCCACGGCCAAAGAGAATGGAGAGATCACTCGATTGAAGATTAACAATGGCCACGTCTGTATGACGGTCCCCGTTGAAGTCGCGCGCGAGTCCGAAATTCGGTCCTGCATCGGCACCAGAATCGTGCCCTGGCTGGAAAGTCCCATTACCTATTCCGAGAAAGGTTGTGAAGCTGTCCTGCACGCCGTTGATGACAAGTAGATCGCGAATCCGGTCACGGTTGAAGTCGGTGAAGGTCACCCCAAGCGGGCGCTTCCCCGTCCGATAGTCGGTGGGAGGGCGAAACGTGCCGTCGCCATTCCCCATCCAAATGGAGACCGCATTCGACATCGGCCCCCCGTTCGTCACCGCCAAATCGATCTTCCCATCGCCATTCAAGTCGGCCAAGGCAGCCGATGTAGGCGTATCACCATATTCATACTGCGCTCCATGGGTGAATTCACCGGTGCCGGTTCCTAGAAAAACCTTGATCTTGTCGTTCCGTAACGCGACCACAAGGTCTGGCGCCTGATCGCCGTTCAGATCGTCGCTCGCGATGGCAATAGGCGTCCGATGCACGGGATAGCGCGGACCCTCTTCAAATTTTCCATCGACCCGCCCGAAAAGTACGGCCACTTCGTCGCCCCCGGAGCAGGCCAACACCACATCGGGATACGCATCGCGGTTGAACATTCCGAGAGCGAGCGAGCGGGGCTCCTTACACACATTCAGCTGAACTTGATCGTGAAAGGTGCCGTCACCGTTGCCTAAGAGAATCGAAAGAGTATTGCTGCCGATATTCGTTGTCACCAGATCGGTAAAGCCGTCCTGATTGACATCCGTGGGTGTGACAGTCGTTGGGTTCTTCCCTACTTTATAACTGGCAAAGTAGTAAAAAATGTCCGGCGGGGCGTAGGGGTCTTGCTTGGTACAGCCGCTTGCCAGAAGCAGAAAGAAACTTGTCGCAACGACGGCGAGGTTCCGGCCCATATGCCCATCAGCGTCTCTGGTCACACCCACCTCTCGAGTGAGGAACCGCTGACGTGGCAGTTTGTCCATATGAGCATGCGCCCATCGATCAAGCCTTTCCGCTGAAATAAATTTAGGCAGTATACAGACCACCGCTTTCTCTTGGCAATCAACCAAGCCACGCAACGATCCCTTCCAAAGCAGGTTTCCCCAATCCTGGCCCGCTCTTCGACGGCTTTGAAAACGGTGCGGTGTTTGAGGTACAATGCCCTATTGGTAAGGAGGAATCCATGAGCAAGATGATGAAGATTGAATTATCGATGTACGGAATTGCCGAGGTACTGCACTGGTGTCACGGCCGTAATAATGGCCGCGTCCCCGGAGTAGACACGGCAGGCTTCGATACGATGAAGGCACTCTTGGCTGAGAAGCCCCAGTCAGGCGATTATTTTACCCTCGATCAATTCTGGAAGAAGCGGGCCACCTTGGACTTGACCGAGGATGAGGTGGCCACAATTGATCGCTGTCTCTACGATATCCCAAATTTCGATAGCGAGCCCCTCCCGCAAATCCGGCATAAGTTCTGGCCGCAACAAACGGCAGCCCACTGAACAGCAGGGGCCGTTCCAAACGGCCCCTGCCTCTACCTCATAGCGATTCGCCCAGCCTACTCGTCCAAGACGAGGCCGAAAGCCGCGCGGAAATCCTATAGTGTTTTGATGCGAGCTTGCGGGAAGAACGATCTGGCGGGAAGAAGAAACTGCAGAAGGCTGAGGTTCAGGCTTAGGTTGAGCGAAGATCAGACTCTCTTTATCTCAACCTTAGCCTGAACCTCAACCTTCTTCGTGCTGGCGGCCTTTTTCAGCATCCTGCCGCTAGAGCGTGCCTTCTCCCTTGAGATACTGGCGAAAGCGGTCCATCAAATCAGCGCCGAGAGTCCCACCTTCCGGCTTCTTCAGGTCCGGATCGGAAAAATGCCCACGAATTTCCTGGAGGCGTTTTTCCGCCTGCTCATTCCCCTGCAGCCGTTTCGTCTTCTCCAGCGCCGTATCGAACGCTTCAAACGTCAGCTCTTTGTATCCAAACGAGCGAATCCGTTTAACGGCTTTCATCATGGCTTGATTCCGGAAAGTCGTCAGATGTTC
>CAMDRK010000123.1 GCA_945906715.1 Nitrospira lenta | reverse complement strand
TCCGAACTGAAGAAGACCTTGCGCGAGCACTATGAGCGAAAGCGCAGGCATTACGGGGTTGAACGGCCATCATTGTATGATCCAGACTTGAAGCGACTATTTTCCGATGCCCCTGCCCACACGGATAAGCTGAGCGCCGCCACCTTCTTGAACCGCTTTCGAAGAGAGGTGCGCCGCAAAGTCGCAGCCTGGACCGGCGAATATCAGTACACGATTGATCAGGTCTTGGAGGACATGATTCAGCGCTGCCGTCAGCTCCATCTGCGACTGCCGCTCGCAGAAGAGCAGGCGAAATTAGATTTCACCATCTTGCTGACCGTCCACACGATGAACTACTTGCGTAGCGGGCGACATAAGGTGGCGGTATGAAGCGGCTCCGAATTCTCGTCTTAATGCACGAAGACCTGGTTCCTCCGGACCCTCTCAATGGGCAGGAAGTGACAGGAGCCGACTGGAAGACGGAATACGATGTCGTCACCACGCTCCGCAAGCTCGGGCATGACGTCAAGCCGCTGGGGGTCAAGAGCGATCTAGGAGTACTTCGATCGGCTATAGAAGGCTGGATTCCGCACATCGCCTTCAATCTGCTTGAAGAGTTCGATGGGGTGGCGGTGTATGACCAGAATGTCGTGTCGTATCTTGAACTGCTTCACATGCCCTATACCGGCTGTAACCCACGTGGTTTGATGTTGGCACGCGACAAAGTCCTCTCCAAGAAGCTGTTTTCGTTCCATCGTATTCCGTTCCCGGAGTTTATGGTGGTACCGCAGGGGCGGACGGTTAAGCGGCCGAAGTGGCTGTCGTTTCCCTTAATTGTGAAATCGGTGACCGAAGAGGCGTCGCTTGGGATCTCTCAGGCATCTATTGTCCAGGATGACGATAAACTCAAGGAGCGAGTCGAATTCATCCATGCAAGCGTCGGGACTGGCGCCCTCATCGAGCAGTACATCGAAGGGCGCGAATTCTATGTCGGAGTGATGGGCAATGGGCATGTCCACGTCTTGCCGGTGTGGGAGTTGATGATGGACAAGCTGCCGGAGGACGCCCGCCGGATTGCGACCGAACGAGTCAAATGGAATCGTACGTATCAAGCCAAGTACGGGATTCGTTCAGAGGAAGCCGGAAATCTTCCTGAAGGGAAAGCCGAGGAGATTCAACACCTCGCGAAGCGGGTCTATCGCGCCCTCGGCCTAAGCGGTTATGCCCGCATCGACGTGCGCATGGACGCGGCGGGGCAGGTGTACGTGCTGGAAGCCAATCCGAATCCGCAAATTGCGCACGACGAAGATTTTTCTGATTCGGCAGAGAAGGCTGGTTATACGTATAAAGACCTGTTGCAAGAACTGCTGAACATAGGACTTCGCTGGAGGCCTGCCAAAGCAGCCTAGCCATTACCTACTCCTCCACCCACAACACCCTCGGATGCTTCCGCAGTCCGTCAGAGTATTGTCTCCTCGCAGTGTTTTGGCCAAACTTCCTGCACCCATGTGGCGTGGCCGCTGCAAACTTCTGGGGCCGGAAATGGAAGGCGTGAATGAAGCGAGGGGTTTCTCTGCGTACCACTAAGGGCCGAAGCGGAAACCAAATAGCAGGGCAACGCTTGTTTGGTCGTTCTCCCGTAACGAAGAAGAAACATTGATGTCGTGGAGATTCACGATCAAGGTCGAAGTCAAGGCGAGATTGTGAGAGGCCTGGTACTCTAATGAGACGCCAATAGGAATATACCAACTCGTGTCGCTGCAGTCGATGGGCTGAGGGCCCGTCCGGCGGTCTAGGTCTGCATGGATCAATCCGATTCCCATCAAGGGCACCAAGTTGATGCCGTTATTGAGGCGAAAATAATAGCGACCGACCCCGGCGAAGGAGATCTGAAAAAGATCGCCCATCGGACTGATCTGCATCATCGGTCCGATAGAGAAATTTCGATCTAGATAGTAGTCACCGCTGAATGCCAGGTTGAATACCGTGTCATTGACCGTTCCGGATGTGAGTCCCAGGCCGCTTCCGAATCCCCAGCGGTTTTCGTCGGCATGGGCCCGAGGTGCGAATACAACGGCGCCAGCGACCAAGATAGCCAACAGACTAGCAGCACAGATCCATCGTGAGAATGTGGCGGTAAACTGTCGAATCATGACGGCGAACTTTAGCATAGAGGGCAGGCTTGGACAAGTGTCGTTTGAGTGCACAGGCGACAGTAGCGTATGCTTTGCCACCCCAGGCGAAGGAGGAGACCAAGCATGTCAGCCAATTCGATGACGCCGAGGCAAGCAGCGGCTGTTCTGGTCGCTGCAATGCCGATCGGTGTGTCGGTTCAGCAACTGGAGGAATATGGGATCGAGGCGACGACGGAGCAGGCTCAGGCGATTACGCAAGAGGTGCTTTCACTGAATCTGTTTTGGATTTTTGCAGCCATCGAGGCGCACATCCCTCGGAAATATCAGTCCGCGTTGTCGGAACTCATCTTGGATACGATGAAAGCAGGATGGGGTACGACGGTTCCCTTCGGTTCAGTTTCCTGGACCTCCTATCTCAACGAATGGCAGGAACGTCGTCGTCGGTATAGCCGCTTGGTTGAAGAGGGCATGAGTCCGCTTGCTGTGAGCGCGGAGGCTGCCACGTTGATGGAGGAGAATCGATTGGTCAAAGAAGTAGAACGGGGTAATCTCTTGACCCTTCTGATCGATTTTGTGCCGGTCGACACCTATGGGCAGTTACTGGGAGATGTTGGATAATTTTCTAACCTGCCGGGACCTGTCAGAGATAGCGGTGATCCACGACGTTCCCTATCTGGTCTAACCCATAGAGCAACGGTGCGCCAGTCGGGATATTCAGTTCCAGCACATGTTCTCGGGATAGCTGTTCCAACTCCATGATCAGGGCCCGTAAACTGTTTCCGTGCGCCGCGACGAGGATGGTATCCCCTTTCAAGAGATAGGGCTTGATGGTCCGTTCATAGTAGGGCAACACACGTTCCGCGGTATCTTTCAGGCTTTCCCCTCCTGGCGGACGCACGTCGTAACTTCGCCGCCAAATCTTCACCTGGGCCTCGCCGTATTTTTTCGCGGTCTCGTCCTTATTCAATCCCTGTAACTCGCCGTACATCCGTTCATTGAGGGCCTTGTCCTTCTCGATCGGGATACTAGTCTGGCCAATGGCTTCTAGCACGAGTCGTAACGTCTCATTCGCGCGGGCCAACACGGAGGTAAAGGCCCGGTCAAACGCATAGTCGCGCAATTTCTCACCCGCATCCTTCGCCTCCTGAATGCCGCGCGGCGATAGGGGCACATCCACCCATCCCGTGAAACGATTCTCCAAGTTCCATTGCGATTCGCCATGTCGAAGCAGAATTAAGCGAGCCATTGTGCCTCCCTCTCGAACCTAAAGAGATATGTTCACAGGCCAGAGGATACTGGAACAGGTGTCCAAGTCAAGCGGTCACTTTTGACAGACATCAGGAGTACCGGCTGGTTTATACGCTGCTCGATGCAGTCGGTTTTGCCGGCTTCTCTAGCGGACGTTCACTATCCGGCAGCCCGTCCTGAAGCATTTTGAACATGGTGATTGCGAACAACACGTATAAAGCGACTCCGATCCAGATCACGTAGGACTGGACGCCGCCACGTTCTTTTAGTGCCTCATCCTGCTTCGCCGGATCAATCCCTGCGTTCTTCTTAATGTCGCCGATATGTTCACGGCAGTGCCAGTAGTACACATAATTCGCAGTCGCTCCGGCCATGATGCTCCAGATGAGGCCCACGGTCATGTCGCCGGTCAAGTAGGTCGAGATCATCGGACCAAGGGCGTAGACCGCTGCATACGTATACATCTTTCGGTAGAGAAACCAGAGGAAGGAAATATACAGAAAGGCCGGCCAGTTCCATGTCAGGGCGAACTTCGGCCCTTCTCCCAATCCGAACTTATTAAAATGTTTCAGGTAGCGATCGGCGTAGGGGCCGATGAATTGGCGCCAGAGATGTTCATCGGGGTGGATTATCGGGGTGGCGGGAGCCACGGGGGTCGCGATCGGTGGTTCCGGCTCGACGGCAAGTGTGGTTCCGCACTGGTAGCAGAATTTGGAGTCTTCCTGGTTCTGCTGTTGGCACTGTGCGCAGAGTTTCATCCGGCAGAGAGTATCACAATGAAGCGTCACCTGGGTACAGAAGCAGCAAGTTGCTTCCACTGATGGGCCTATGCTACCTTCCCTTACTTTACAAAGGGATACGTCTGTCATGACGACAGAAGAACTGAAGCAGGACGCCGCACGATATTTGATGCAGACGTATACGCGTCAACCGCTCTCGATCATTCGAGGGAGCGGGACAAAGGTATACGACCTTGAGGGGCGCGAGTACCTTGATTTCGTCGGCGGGATTGCCGTAAATATCCTCGGTCATGGCCACCCGGATCTGGTTCAGGCCATCCAGCGCCAGGCTGCGCAGCTGATCCATACCTCCAACCTCTATTACACCGAGCCGCAAGTGAAGCTGGCGCAGACGCTGGTGGATCACTCGTTTGCCGACAAGGTGTTCTTTTGCAACAGCGGGGCGGAAGCGAATGAAGCGGCGATCAAGCTGGCTCGCCGGTATTCCCATGACAAGTATGGAGCTGGGCGGTTCGAGATCCTTACGATGAAGAACTCGTTCCATGGTCGGACGTTCGCGACATTGACGGCCACGGGCCAGGATAAAGTTCAGAAAGATTACGAGCCGTTGCTCCCGGGCTTTCGCTATGTGACCTTCAATAATCTGGAAGAACTGGAACGGTCCGTGACCGACAAGACCGCGGCGATTCTGCTTGAGCCGATTCAGGGCGAGGGGGGCGTCCATGTCGCGGATCGCGCATACCTACGGCGGGTCAGAGATCTGTGCTCAAAAAAAGATGTGCTGTTGATGTTCGACGAAATACAAACCGGGATGGGACGCACTGGGACGCTGTTCGCTTATGAGCAGTTAGGGGTGCAGCCGGACATCATGACCTTGGCGAAAGGGTTGGGGGGTGGCGTGCCTATCGGAGCCTGCCTCGCGACGGACTCCGTGGCGAAGGCTTTCTCGCCCGGCAGTCATGCTTCGACATTCGGCGGCAATCCGCTTGCCTGTGCAGCGGGCTTGGCCGTTTGTCATGCCCTGTTGGAAGGCCACGTACTCGATCATGCGCGCCGGATGGGAGAGTATTTTGCGAAGGGGTTATCAGCCTGTAAAGAGAGACATCGGGTGGTGCGGGAGGTGCGGGGTCTTGGGCTTTTGCAGGGGATTGAGCTTGATATGGATGGGAAAGCCGTTGTGAGCGAATGTTTGGCTCGCGGTATTCTCATTAATGGAGCCGGCGAGCATGTGCTGCGGTTCGTGCCGCCCCTCATCATCACCCAGTTGGAAATCGATCGATTGATCGAGACGCTGGATCAGATGTTCAGCAAACAGGCGGCGTAGGGCGTACTTACGCAAAGTAGACATCGCGCGGATGACGACAAGAACGACAGGAATGCAGGCAGTCAAGAAAGACTTTCTGGATGTTGCGGCCATCAGCAGGGCGGAAGTGGAGAGCCTGCTGAAGTCTGCGGCCCTATTGAAGGACAAGCAGCGGCGCGGGATTCTTCATCCACTGCTTCCCGGCAAAACATTGGGGCTGCTGTTTCAGAAACCATCGACGCGCACGAGAGTGTCGTTCGAAGCGGGGATGAACCAGCTGGGCGGCCATGCTCTGGTATTGCCCATGGCCGAGATCCAGCTTTCGCGAGGAGAAAGTGTCGCCGATACGGCGCGCGTGTTATCACGCTATCTCGACGCGATCGTCATCCGCACCTATGACCATTCGATAGTGGAGGAATGGGCGAGGGAAGCGACGATGCCGGTGATCAATGGGCTGACCGATCTGAGCCATCCCTGTCAGGCCCTTTCAGACCTCCTGACTATTCGCGAGAAAAAGGGACGTTTGAAGGGGATCAAGATCGCCTATATTGGCGACGGCAACAATGTGGCGAATTCACTGATCGAGGCGGTGGCGAAGATGGGGATGACCATCACTCTTGGGTGTCCGGTGGGGTATCAGCCGGAGCAGCATGTTGTGGATAGGGCGAGGGTCGAGGCTGCAGCAACCGGTGCGGTGATCGAAATAGGGCACGATCCTCATGTCGCAGCGAAGGAAGCTGACGTTATCTACACTGATATCTGGATCAGTATGGGACGCGAACGGGAGCAGGCGCGACGACTAAAAGCGTTGGCTCCGTATCAAGTAAACAGCCGTTTATTGCATCTGGCCAAGCCCGACGCAATTGTCATGCATTGTTTGCCCGCCCACCGAGGTGAAGAAATCAGCGCCGAGGTGCTGGATGGTCCGCAGTCGGTCATCATCGACCAGGCGGAGAATCGGTTGCACATGCAGAAGGCCATCTTAACGAACCTATTAGGCAAGAGGAGTCGAACAAGACGATGAGTCGTATCGTGAAGAAAGTCGTGCTGGCCTATTCAGGCGGACTTGATACTTCCGTGATCTTGAAGTGGCTACAAGAAACCTACGGTTGTGAGGTTATCGCGTTCTGTGCCGATCTGGGGCAAGGCGAAGATCTGCAAGCGATCAAGGCCAAGGCGCAAAAGCTTGGCGTGAAAAAGGTCTACGTCGAGGACCTGCGCGAGACCTTCGTGAAGGACTATGTGTTCCCCATGTTACGCGGCAACGCCATATACGAAGGCTGTTATCT
Organism: Nitrospira lenta; assembly: GCA_945906715.1. Taxonomy (GTDB): domain Bacteria; phylum Nitrospirota; class Nitrospiria; order Nitrospirales; family Nitrospiraceae; genus Palsa-1315. Next base: position 702 of record CAMDRK010000123.1, on the reverse strand, counting down.
GCTCGGAACCTCGATCGCGCGGCCCCTCATTGCGCGGCGTCAGGCCGAGATTGCGCTCAAAGAAGGCGCCGAAGCCGTGTCGCATGGTTCCACCGGAAAGGGCAACGACCAGGTGCGGTTCGAGCTGACCTACACGGCGCTGGCGCCGAGTCTCAAGATCATCGCGCCCTGGCGTGAATGGACGATGAAGTCGCGGCGTGAATTGATCGAGTATGCCGATAAACATGGCATCCCCGTGACAGCGACGAAAGCCAAGCCCTACAGCATGGACCTGAATCTGTTCCATGTGAGTTATGAAGGCGGCATCTTGGAGGACCCCTGGGAATCGCCGCCGGATGAAATTTTCCAAATGACGGTGTCGCCGGAGCAGGCGCCGAACAAGCCGCTCGAAGTCGAAATCGGTTACGAGGCTGGTAATCCGGTATCCGTCGACGGCAAGAAAATGAGCCCGGCGACGTTGTTGGCGCATCTCAATAAGCTGGGGGGCGCGCATGGGATCGGACGTGTCGATCTGGTGGAGAATCGCTACGTTGGAATGAAATCGCGCGGGGTCTATGAAACGCCGGGCGGAACGATCCTCCATGTGGCGCATCGCGGACTGGAATCGTTGACGATGGATCGCGAGGTGCTGCACTTCAGGGACAGTTTGATCCCGCGCTTCGCCGATCTGATTTACAACGGCTATTGGTTCAGTCCGGAACG
>CAMDRK010000122.1 GCA_945906715.1 Nitrospira lenta | reverse complement strand
ACCTGTAGAAACTTCCGAAAGGCTCCGTCACCCGTTCCTGGGTCAATCATTACTATCCCATCGCTGCCCAGATTTTCTGTGCATTCTCGCCTGTAAATGTGATGTCATCCTGTGTGGTGGAGCCGCGCTCGAAATAGAGATGCAGCAATCCCCCTCCAAAGTGCGCTTCTCGGACTAGGTCGAGATTGATCGCAACGTCACCTGTGCGTTCTTCATCCTTCACTTTGACGAACCGCATAACTCTTATCTCCTTGAGTTCCAACTCCAAGTGCAACACTACCGGCCCTGTTGGGCTAAGGTGTTGCCATGCCAACGAGACCCTATCGACACATGAGTGCCGAAGAACGTGAGACCTTGAGTTTGGGATTGACCCACGGCCACTCGCTGCGAACGATGGCCAGGGTGTTGGGGCGAGCCCCCAGCACCGTGAGCCGCGAGTACGCCCGTAACGCGATGCGCACGGCCTATCGTGCCTGCACGGCACAGACGCTGGCGGCAGCCCGAGCCCGTCAGCCCAGACGCCCGCGCAAACTCCTGGATCCCTGGCTGTGGCAGTACGTGCGGATGCAGCTGGCCGAGGGCAGCTCGCCCGAGCAGATTGCCGGGCGTCTCCAACGTGCGTATCCTCACGACATGGGTAAGCGGATTTCGGCAGAGACTATCTATGTAGGCCTGTATGTGCTGCCCCGCGGCACCCTGAGAAGCGCACTGCTGGCGGCGCTGCGGCAGGCACGCAAGGCGCGTCGGCCTCGGGCGCGAGGAGCCGACCGCCGCGGCCAGATTCCCAATATGACGCCGATCGCTGAGCGACCCGCCGAGGTGGCCACCCGCACGGTGCCGGGCCACTGGGAGGGTGACTTGATCAAGGGCGCTCGCAATGGGTCAGCCGTCGGGACTCTGGTGGAGCGGACCACACGCCTGGTCATCCTGGCCAAGATGACCGGGACCGATGCCACGAGTGCCCGCGCGGGCTTTACCAAAAAACTCCGCCATGTGCCCGCCCTGCTGCGGAAAACCCTGACGTATGATCGAGGAAAAGAGATGGCCGAACACGAACAGTTGGCCCAGCGGCTCGCGATCCAGATCTTCTTTGCTGATCCGTACAGCCCCTGGCAACGCGGCACCAACGAGAATACGAATGGCCTGCTGTGCCAATACCTGCCCAAGGGGACGGACCTGTCGGGCTACACCCAACGTGAATTGAACGCCATCGCCCATCGGTTGAACACGCGCCCGAGGAAATGTCTCGACTTTGCCACACCCCTGGAAGTCTATGCGCACCTGCGCCATTATTCACCCATTGCACTTGGAACTTGAAACCACCCCGCCATTGCTCATGGGAAGGAACTCGCAAAATCTGAAGGCGCGCACCAGAACTATTACGAGGACCAGATGGGGTGATATGACGATTAGGATGTGCTCACGATGCCGTGGGTGAGCGCATATTTGATCAAATCTGCAGTAGTCTTCAGCTTGAGGTGGTCCAGGATCTGTCCCTTATGAAACTCGACGGTGCGTGAAGTGATGTGCAAGAGATTGGCAATCTCCTTGGCCGTCCGTCCTTCGGCGAGGAACTGCAGAACTTCGCGCTGGCGCGGAGTAAGGTCTTTCGACTTCTCCGAGACTGTAGACAAAAAGACATCCACGAACTCTTTCGTGATCAGCGGTGTAATATAGGAATGGCCTCCGAGCACGGCCCGAATCGCCTGTTCCAATTCATCGACTGCCGACCCCTTGAGCACATAGGCCGATGCCCCAGCCTCGAAGGCGGACCGCACATAATCCGCACCGGCGTGCATCGTCACGATAATGATTTTGGCTGTTGGACAAATCTTTTTCAGCTGCGCCGACGTGTCGATGCCATTGAGCAACGGCATGGAGATATCTAGGATGACGATGTCCGGCTGGACGGTCTTCGCGGCAGCCAGAAGCGCATACCCATCGCCGACCGTCCCGACCAGCTCATAGTGCTCTTGCAGGATCCGGCGAAATCCTTCGATGACAAGGGCGTGATCGTCTGCCACCAGGATGCGCGGCTTAGGCATGGCCCTCCTCTAGATGCAATGGAATATCCACCCGGATCTCTGTGCCGTGCTGAGGTGTCGACTCCACCTCCAACCTTCCCTTGGCCATGCGTACACGCTCTTTCATACTCAGCAAGCCCAGATGCCCGCTCATCTGATCTCCATGCGTGGCGTCAAATCCCACGCCATTGTCGCGGACTGAGAGGCTGACCTCATCGTACTCGCAAATCAGCTCGACCTCCACCTGTGTGGCCTGGGCATGCCGAGAAATGTTGCTGAGGCATTCCTGTACGACACGATAGATACAAATGGTCACGTCGGGCGGCAGTATGCCCACCGGGTCCTTATGCACATAGGAGCACTGGATGCCTGTGCGGTCGGAAAACTCATTGACCAGGCGGCGTGCGGCCTTCAAGAGCCCCAAGTCATCAAGAATGGACGGATGAAAGCGATAGGCCATTTGTCGCACATCGTTCGAGATAGCGGCCAGGCTGTCGGATACCCGTCGAATCCCATCCCGGAGAGACTCCGGATCCTTCGACGAATCTTTCTCCATCCGCCGAAGATCCATTGAGAGCATCGCGAGGCGTTGATTGATGTCGTCGTGCAGGTCGCGGGATATTCTCCGCCGATCTGCTTCCTGTGCCGTTAACAGCTGACCTGCCAAGGCCCGCAAATCCGCACGACTATGCTGGAGTTCGTGCTGGCTGGCCCGCAACACGGCGTCGCTCGTCCGAAGCGACTGCTCGGTTTCCATATGTTCGTTGATCTCCGTGAGGAGCGCTTGATTCACAGCGGCGAGTTCATGTGTGCGAGCCTCCACCCGCGTTTCGAGTTCATCGTGCGCCCCCTGTAACAGGTCTTCGGCCCGCCGCCGATGCAGGAAGAACAGCAAGGGCAGCCAAATCGCCGTCAGGCTGAACAACCGATTGGTGACGCCCATCCACAGTGGCACGCCATCGAGCGTGGGCTTCAGCATGATATCGGTCATGTCGATCGTAGAGCAAATGATCGCCGTGATCAGTGGGCCTTTCCGATAAGGCAAGAGAAAGGACATAATGACGAGCCCACCGTAGAGCACAGAATTCCCGATTCCAAGAGGAAGAGATAGATCGAGCAAGAAGACGCCGATGCCCAAACCGATGATAAGGATCAGCAGCCGGCTGGTTGCATTGTGATTCTTTGCGTCCCGTTTATGATACATGGTTTACACCGATTCACCTTGAGCGGATTGAGAACCCGACGGCTCGATGAGGAGTTCCGAATACGTTCTTCTGTGACTAATTAAACCAACACCATGGAGATCCTCTCATCTCTGCCCATTATCCATCCGTGAAGGAACCGGCAGCAAGAGCCTAAGCGCGGCCACACACCGTGAGAGTTCCCCTCCCATTCCTGCTCGATGATCTTGCACCAAGAGAGAGGATAGGGGTTTCCACAAGCAGACTATACTGTGGAAAGTTACAGGTATGCCGTGAAAATTTACCAGGGGAGTATTTTTTAGGTCCACGAATGTATGACACTGGTGCTCGTGAACGGCTAGACCGTCAATCCGTTCGGAGGAGGTTTCGCACGTGAAACAGCTCGTCCTCGTTGCCCTGCGTAGGCCGTACACCTTTGTTGTGCTGGCCATCCTCATCCTGGTGTTTGGGGTGCTGACAGTGGTCAAGGCACCGACCGACGTCTTCCCAAATATCCAGATGCCCGTCAGCTCCGTTGTCTGGCTCTATGATGGCTTGATGCCACAAGAGACCGAGGGGCGAGTCACACGTGTGTTCGAACAAATGTTGACTCAGACGGTCGAAGGCATCAAGACCATCGTGAGCACTTCTTATTTCGGTCACTCCATCATCAATATTTATCTTCAGGACGGAGTTGATCTGGCCGGCAGCGAGGCTGATATCGTGGGGATATCGCAGACCTCCGTCAAAGCATTACCGCCCGATGTTGCCGCGCCCATGGTTATGCGGCTGTTCCCCTCCCAAGTGCCAGTGGCCGTACTACAAGTCGACTCCGAGGAACTGACACCGGCGGAGCTCTATAATCTCTGCGTCATGCGAATTCGACCCATGCTCGTGACGATACCCGGTGCGATCCTGCCGCATCCCTACGGGGGCCAGGACATGCAGGTCATGATCAATGTTGATCAGCAGAAATTGATGGCTCGTCACCTCACCACGGAGGACGTGCATCAAGCGATCGAGAGACAGAATCTCGTGCTGCCTGGCGGGGATATGAAGATCAAGGAGACCGACTGGCTTGTTCTGACGAACGCATCCCCGTTGAAGATTGAAGAGTTTGACGACATCCCGATCAAGCGAGACGGTAACGCCTTCATCCATCTGCGCGACGTTGCTACGGTTCGCCTGGCTGGCCGGGTACAAACGAACTCCGTGCTGGTCGACGGCAAACAGGCCGTCATCGTCGTCGTCATGAAGAGCAGTGAGGCATCGACCATCGACATCGTGGATGGAATCAAAAAAATGCTCCCACGCATCGCGGAGGTCGTGCCTGCTGATGTGAAAGTGAGTCTCATCAGCGACTCCTCGGAATTCGTCAAGGATGCCATCGCTGATGTGGTGCACGAAATGATCATCGCCGCCCTGCTGGTCGGCTTCATCGTGCTGCTGATGCTCGGCTCCTGGCGCCCGACGGTCATCGTCCTCACCTCGATCCCACTCTCCATCCTCAGCTCCATCATCGCCCTCCATCTGCTCGACGAATCGATCAATCTTATGACCCTGGGTGGATTGGCCCTGGCCGTCGGCATTCTCGTCGACAACGCCGCAGTCATGATCGAGAATATCGACACCCACCTCGATATGGGTAAGCCGTTAGAGGAGGCGATCATCGATGCCGCCAATCAGATCATTCTCCCGACGTTCGTCGCCACGCTTGCCATCACAATAGTGTGGATTCCACTGTTTCATTTAAGCGGCATTGCCGGTTGGGTGTTCCCGGCAATGGCTGAGGCTGTCATCTTCGCGATGCTGGCGTCCTTTATCTTGACCTACACCCTCGTGCCGACCATGGCGAAGTATATTCTGAAGGTTCATCACGCGACCGCGCCGGGGGGTGGTGTCTTCGCTCGCTTCCAGCAGGGATTCCAGAATTCCTTCGAACGATTCCGCAATGGCTATACCGCACAGCTTGAAAAGGTGATCGCCCATCGCGTGGGTTTCGTCGTAATTGCCGTTGTCCTCTCGTTGGGGTCGCTCGTGCTCTTTTACTTCAACGGCCAAGAGTTTTACCCCCAGATCAAGGGCGGATTGTTGCAGATGCACATGCGGGCGCCGCTTGGGATGCGGATCGAGGTCGCAGGGCGTGTGGCTTCTCTTGTCTCAAACGACATCAGGGAAATGCTGCCCGGTAACGTCGAAGCGATTGTCAGTAATTGCGGTCTCCCCGTCGGAGCGCATAACCTCGCCTTCATTCCAACGCCAACGATCGGCACTCAAGATTGCGATCTGACCATCGCGCTGAAGGATCAAAGGTCGCCGGTGTGGGACATCCGGAACACTCTCCGAAAAGGTTTGTCGGAGCGCTATCCAGGAACGGAATTCACGTTTCAGCCGGCTGATCTGACCGATAAGATTCTTAATTTCGGCTCGCTCGCGCCGATCGACCTGCAGGTCAACGGGCCGGACCTTTATGCCAATTTTGCGTATGCTCAAAAATTGGCGGGCAAATTCCGCCAGATCCCCGGCGCCGCCGACGTGTATATCTATCAGACGATGTTTCAGCCGACTATCCTGGTCGAAGGCAACCGGACATTCGCCCTCAGCATGAATCTGAACCAGAAGGATTTTGGTTTCAACATGCTCCTGGCAACTGCCGGCAGCCAGCAGATTGATCAGAAATATTGGCTCGACCGTTCGACACAGCAGTCATATCGACTCAATGTCTATACCCCCCAATCACAGTTGACGAACATTCAAGATCTCCAGACGCTCCCGGTCGCTCCAGAAATACATCAGGAAGGTTCGGATGAGACCCTCCAAATGCTCGGTAGTATCACTAAAGTCTCCCTGGTCGGAACACCCGGTGTGGTGACGCACCGGAATCTGCTGCCGATGATCGACGTCTTAGTGTCGGCGGAGGGACGCGATCTCGGTGGTGTGCTGGCGGATGTCCGGAAGATAGCGGAGAGCATGAAAGGTGAGCTGCCGCGCGGCGCGGAAGTTGAAATCCATGGCCAGTCCGAAGTCATGCACGACGCCTATGTCGAACTATTCGGTGGTCTCATTGTCGCCATTCTGCTGATCTATCTACTGATTGTCGTCAATTTCCAATCCTGGCTTGATCCGTTCATTATTATTACTGGCCTGGTGGGCGCGTTCGCGGGCATTGCATGGGCACTGTTCGCCACCCATACGTATATTTCTGTGCCGGCGCTGACGGGGGCCATTATGACGATGGGCACGGCCACCGCCAATTCAATCCTGCTCGTCGCATACGCCCGTGAGCGGCTGGCTGTTCACGGTGACGCGCTGCGAGCTGCGGTCGAGGCGGGGAAAGGCCGTATTCGTCCGGTACTCATGACTGCTGCGGCTATGATCATCGGCATGCTCCCGATGGCGATGGCAAATTCCCAGAATGCGCCGCTGGGTCGAGCCGTCATGGGGGGATTGACAGTTGCGACCCTGTTCACACTGTTCTTTGTTCCCTGCGTCTATGCCATGGTCTACCACCGGAGAACTGTTCCCCAAAAGGAGCGTGTCTGATATGAACAATTTGGGTGGGAAAGCCTTTCTGATCCTAGTCGTCATCGTGGGAGTCGTGGTTCTCGTGTTCCGGTTTAGCGAGAAACAAATCGACGCGACCACCTTGGAAAAGGGCGCCTCGGAAAGCGCCATAACCCCGGTGGCCATCACGCATGCCAAGCTGACAGCACCGACCTCCACCGTTACGCTCCCCGGCAATATTGCCGGGTGGAACGAGGCACCTATCTATGCGCGCGTTGAAGGCTACGTGAAGGCGTGGTACAAGGACTACGGCGCTGAGGTGAAGAAAGGCGATATCCTCGCCGAAATCACCACGCCGGATCTCGATGCCGAATACCGACAGGCCATTGCGGATCTGGAATCCGAAAGTGCCAAGAATGAGCTGGCTGACCTGACCGCCAAGCGCTACCTGGCCATGCGAGAAAGCCACGCGCTCTCCGAGCAAGCCATCTCGGTACAACTCGCCGAGGCGAAGGCCGAGGCAGCGAAAGTCAGGGCGGTAGAGCAAAAGGTCAAGAACATTGAGGCCTTCATTGGGTTTAAAAATATCAGGGCCCCCTTCGACGGCGTGGTGACCCAGCGGAACATCAATGTCGGTGATTTGGTAAGCAAAGAGGGCAATCTCAGTACCCCCAATGCAAAAAACAACCTCTTTACCGTGGCCGTGGTCGATAGGTTGCGACTCTTTGTGAACGTGCCGGCTTCCTTCGGGGCCTTCCTCAATCCAGGCCTGACGGTCGATGTGACCG
>CAMDRK010000121.1 GCA_945906715.1 Nitrospira lenta | reverse complement strand
CATCTCTACGGCAAACGTGAGATGCGTCCCCGCCGCAAGATGGGACATGTCACATTCCTCGGAGAGACGCTCGATCAAGCGCTCGATCGTGCCAAGCAGTTTCGGCGAACGATGCGAGACGGGAAGTGCTGAGTGCTGAGTTTCGAGTTTTGAAAACCTCGAACTTCGGACCTCGAACTCTCCCTCATCTCGGCTTTCTGACCTGTCTCGAACTCAGCACGTAGAACTTCTTCACCTGTCCCGCTTTTCTCGCGAGTCTCGCTCCTCGCGCGCCGCCCAGCAAACCCAACCTGAGAGCCATTTTTTGGCCATTCCACGTCGTTCGATTTTGTGACTTACCGTAGGGGTGTGAACCCCACGGTCCTGCTCTTCAGACCATAGCCTACTGGAAAAACATGGTTCTTCCCATTGAGATATCGGTATAGGACTTGCTCCATCCTAGTCTTCGGTCGCCCAAGCCTAAGCAGGAGAATAACCAGATGAGCAGTCTTGTCATCCCCACTGAGAATCAGATCGAGGCCACTTCGGCGGATTCGACTCACGAGAGCATGATTTCGCGCCCACGGTATGTTGGGCTTCAGTCGCTGGTCGGCGTGATGTTGGCCTACCAGTTGTTGTTTGGAGAGGCGCTGATCGTCAGCCGCCCGACGAGCGTGCTGATCGTCGCCGGGTTGGTGGCGATGATCCTCTGCCTCCAGTATATGCCGGCCTCGATCTTACAGGCTGCCTGGTTCAGCGGGGCCGTGGTCGGGATCGACACGGTTCTCGTGACCGGAACCATCTATTTGTCAGGTAATGCCCGGTCGGAACTCTATCTGTCATATTTCATCCTCATGCTCATTGCCGCTTCGGTGCGCCGGCTCTCCCATGTCATTGGGTTATCGCTGTTGCTCTCGGTCGGGTATGGCATCATCCTCTATCAGGGGGTCGCACAAACTGGCTCTTTGTCGCCCGGGCATCTGCTGGGCGTACCGGTGTTGTTGGTGATGGCGATGTTCTACGGTCTCGCGATGCAAACGATCGGGACCGAACGGCAACAAAAGACACAATTGCTGGGGAGCATCGAGGCTCTGAAAGAAACTGAACGGGCGTTGCAAGCGTCGCGCGATCAGTTGGAGGCCCGTCTCAAGGGTCTTAAGGGTGACCTCTCGCGAGCGAATGAGCATGTCCGGCAGGAGAAGAAGGAGCGAGAAGGTGTTGAACAGCAATTGCATGATGCGCTGAAGATGGAAGCGATCGGTCGGATTGCCGGGGGAATTGCCAACGAACTCAGCCAGCTCGTGTCGGTGATCGGGAAGCAGACTGGTGTGGTTCTATCCGGGCTCAAGCCGGACGACCCGCTCTACGGGCCGATCGATGACATATTTCGAAGCGGAGGGAAGGCTGCAGTCGTGACCGCTCAGTTGGCCGGGTTGGGCCTCCACAACGGTCATATCCGGCAGGTGCTTTCGGTCAACACCGTGCTGGAGGATCTTCGTGGAGTGATGAGAGGGCTGTTGCCAGCCTCCATCGATCTCAGTATGGCCGTTGAAGATGCGCCGATGGATGTCGAGGTCGATCGTGAAGGGCTGGAACAAGTGCTGCTTCATCTTGCGGTGAATGCGCGGGATGCCATGCCGCAGGGTGGCCGGCTCCGGATTGAAGCGAAGCAGTCGTCTTCCGGGCATCAATCCAAAGTATTGATTCAGGTGAGCGATACCGGAAGCGGGATGAGCCTGGAGACCCAGTCGCACATGTTCGAACCCTTCTTTTCCACAAAGGAAATGAACGTGGGATTCGGACTTACCGCGGTCTATGGCATTGTGAAACAGAGTGCAGGCCAGCTCGATGTTGTCAGCCGCCCCGGCGAAGGCACGGTGGTGCGGGTGGTGCTTCCCCTTGTACAACAGGGCCGGCCGCCGGCTCCATCGAGCCAGGCTCAGGTTGCAGCCAAAGGCCAGGAAACGGTTTTATTGGTGGACCCGAATGAAATCGATCGTAAGCTCGCGCTCTCCACGTTGTTGCGGCATCGCTATCACGTCTTGGAGGCGAGCTCGTCTGTTGAAGCGGTGCTGCTTGTGCAGCGATATTCCGGAGCCGTCCATGTGGCTGTGAGCGATCTCATGATGCCGGAAATCGGTGGGCGTGAGTTAGCCAGACGGTTGTTGAAGCAACACCCGAAGATGCAGCCGCTCTTTGTCTCCGGGTATGACGACGAGGCGATGGTGTCTCATCGCCTCAACCCGCGGTATCTCTTGAGGCGTCCCTACCGGCAAGCAGGGCTGGTGGAAAAAGTGCGTGAGCTGCTGGATGCGTGAGCACCGGATGGTCTATCTGGTCTGTCTCGTCTGTCTGGTCTATCTTGTTTGATTAGTTAAACCAGACAGACCAGATCAACCAGATAGACCAGACAGACCGGGTTAGCCGCCTCTGCGGCTTGACGCAAAGAAGGGCACGTCCGGGCGCTTGAACAGACCAATCAGCGCCATCCCTGCCAGAAACCCGCCGATATGGGCGAAGAATGCGACGCCCCCGCCCTGGCTGCCGATACTCATCCCCCCGCTCAACAACTGCATCACAAACCACATGCCGAGGACGACACCCGCTGGCACCCTCGTTGCGCCAAGGCCCGGCATCATCACCAGCACGCGGGCTCGTGGGAACAACAGCACATAGGCGCCTAAGACACCGGAAATGGCACCGCTTGCCCCGACCATGGGAACAGACGAGGACGGATCGGTCAGGGCATGGCTTAAGGCGGCTAGAATTCCGCAAATGAGGTAGAACCCGACGTACTTCGCATGCCCCATGACGTCTTCAATGTTGTTTCCGAAGACCCAGAGGTACAGCATATTTCCGATGAGATGCATCCAGCCGCCGTGGAGGAACATGCTCGTGATCAATGTGGCGTAGGCGGGAATGGCGACGCCCATCTCAGGGGGGTCGGCCGCTCCAAATACGAGGGCCGGGATTGCCCCATACTGAAAGACGAACGTGTCTCCTGAGCCGGCGGGAAGGCTTGCCTGATAGAGAAATACCAGGACGCAGGCCGCGATCGAAGCGATCGTCACGATCGGCGGTCGCTCGGTTGGGTTATCGTCGTGCAGAGGGATCATGGCGCACTCACTTGTTCATCTGGTCTGTTCGGTCTGTCTGGTCTATCTGGTTTGTCTCGTTTGTTTCGTTAGACCAGACAGACGAGATCAACAAGATAGACCCGATAGACCAGATCAACCAGAAGGCCTGCGGCGGTTGATGACCGATCGAGGGAGTGCCGGATTATCCGGCAGGGAGCCGTCAGGTCCAAGAGAGACTGAGAACCCCGCGGCGTGCGTATGGCCTCCACCACCGAAAGACGCGGCGATGGCTCCCACATCGGCTCCATCCTCTCGCGAGCGCATGCTGTAATAGCGGCGCCCGTCGCGATCATGCCACATGAGACAAAATGGGTGCTCTGCGGAGAGGCGTTCGCCGATCTGGCTCGTCAAGACCGCGCTTTGGACCGATGGAACGACGGCTCCGTGAAAGTCGACCAACATCGCTTGCGCCGCAAGTTTGCTCACGAGCTCGTTTTCATAACGCAGGATGGCCCGGCCTTCCTGTTCCAATTCCTTCTGCTTGAAGTGACTCCACAGGTGATACTCGAAGGGATAGGAGGCAACAGCCGCATTGATTTCTCGACTGGAGGGGAGCGTCCAAGTCCAGAGGTCTTTGTCTTGAATATAGTCGAGGAGCCACGGCCTGTCCGGAGCCTGCCCTGAGCCTGTCGAAGGGTGAGCCCATTCCCAGGCCAGGACCGCGCCGGACTTCTTCATGTCGAAGTAGGCATAGGGAAGGCCGGCAAGGGCCTTCTCTGCGGTGATGTGATGATCGAGCACGAGGAGCGCCTGTGTCTGAGCAGCCATGGTTTCCAGCGTCTCACGGGCATAGCTGAAATCCACGATAACGACTCGCTGGTCCTGTAGCCCTGTGGGAGGTGGATTTCCGTGTTTGACGGGTATGAACCGGGCTGCTGGAAATTGATTCCAGATCGCCCAGGCAGCGCCAAACCCGTCGGCGCATTCAGCGTGATAGAGCACGACGGTGGGGGGCTCAGGGAATGGGTGCTGTATGCGGGAATCAGCCATTGCCCCGGAGCATACCATGATGCGGCTTTGAGACTAAAGTGTCTTTGTGGGTCAGAGGGCGTTGAGGTGGTCGATCAGTTGACGCAACCGGCTCGCGCTCTGGCGGTTGGAGGTGAAGGCCAGTCGAGGCAATTCTCGTAGTTCCGGTTCGTCGAGTTCTTCGGGAAGTGGCCCGCGCAATTCGAAGGTGCCCTCGGATAACAGATCGCCAAACGTGTCATGAAGGCCGGCCACCTGTTCCTGGGAGATGCCCGTTTTCAGCCGTATGGCCAGGAGTCGTCCCACATAGCGAATGGAATGGAATCGGCGGTAAAAGCGGCTGATTTCATCGATCGCGTCGTCCACGGACGTGGTGATTTTGAACAGGCTGAGATCTTCATGGTTAATCAGTCGACGGTTCAAGAGTTGGCGTGTGACGAAGTTGTACCAGTCGTCCCAATAGTCACAACCGGGAGCCTGAAGGCACACGATCGGCTGGGGATCGCTCTTGCCGGTTTGGGCAAGGGTTAAAATTTCAAACCCCTCGTCATGCGTTCCGAAACCGCCCGGAAATAATGCAATGGCGTTGGCTTCTTTCTGAAAGACCAATTTTCTGGTGAAGAAGTACTTGAACGTGACGAGCTTGGGGTCATCGGCGATCGTGGCATTGGGGCCTTGTTCGAAAGGCAGCATGATATTGACCCCGAAGCTGTTCTCGCGCCCGGCGCCTTCCTGGCAGGCGCGCATGATCCCATCGGCCCCTCCGGTAATGACCATGAACCCTTCCTCGACGATCCGACGAGAAAACTGGAAGGCCATCTGGTAGTTCGGGTCATCCGAGGCGGTGCGGGCCGACCCGAAGATGCTGATCTTGCGGCGATCGCGATAGTCATGAAAGACGCGGAAGGCATGACGCAGTTCTTTTACAGCGCGATTGACGATCTTGAGGTCCAGGATATCAAGATGAGAACTGTGAAGCCGAAGCGTCCCGGCCAGGAGTTCCTTCATGATCGAGGCCTGCAGGTCGTCTTCTGGACTGTCGAGCAGAAGGCGAATTTGGCTGAGCAACTCCTCATTCGAAGGGAGAGGATGGGAACGGGTCTGGGATGTTTTCATTGGGTTATCCATCTGAAGTTATGGTTCATTCTTGAGAGACAAAAAACTCTATCAGCTGATCGCCTGTTGGTCAAAAGAATGCGCATATGTGCGAGGTTAGACTCGACTGGGGGCTGGAGGCATCGTTTGAAGCGTCCAAGCCCTAATCCGCGTGAGGTCAGACGACGAGAGGTCCGTGAACTGAATTTCGTTATGCCAGGCGCCGGTTCCAGTTGAGGTTTCATCTGGTTCCGCTCCGAGAACCTTGCTGGACATCACCCTCCCCCGAATCGTCAGAGGAGTGTTTTGACCGGAAATGGAAAATGCCAGTACGACATTCGCCTTTGGTGTGAGTTTCGCCGCCGACTCGATCGACGCTCCGATATGGTTTAGTTGGGTGATCATGGCGTTGTAGTTGAGTCGCTGCGCCGAGGTTCGCCCAACCACGCTCATGACGACGGGGATCTTGGTGCTACGTCTGGGCGGGTTGAGCATCAGGTCTTGCGCGCTGAGCACCCCGACTGGTTGGTTTTGTTTCGTGACAATCAGGAGAAAGGCGCCTGTCGCCATCATGAGTGTTGAGGCTTCTGCCAAGACCTCATCGTACTCGATGAACTGCACCGGACGTGTCATAATCGTCCGGACTTCGATATCGTGGGGTTCGAGTCCCTGAGCGACGACTTTCTTGACAATGTCGGTCGGCGTCATGAGGCCGAACTGTGTATCGGTATCCTTGACGAGCAGGCAGGGCGTCTGTTCCCGCTCGAACAGCAGCGCCGCCTCGCTGACAGATATATCTCCCGGAATTTGTACGACTCCTGGCGTCATCATATGGGCGACCATGGTGGGTATGAACCCTGTTGTCTTGAAGGGCCTGTCATTGTCGATCGGCATGGGTTCGAAACTTCCCCCGATTTGCGCCTGCACGATTCGTGAGGGTTCCGCCCCTGGCGACGTATGCCAAGTATAGCAGACGGGCCCCCCTGGTCCTTGACCCAGGCTTCCCTTGTCAAACAAGGGGTTCGGCGAATAGACTAGGCCAATTATTAGAACAGCACAAGGGGTGATCGGTGCCTGATCTCGATTTCGTTCTACAGGATTTTCAGCGTCGTCTTATGGAAATTCCTCCACTGGGGATGGGGCTGTCAGTCGACGTCTATTCTCCCGATCTGTTTGAGCTGGTGAACAGACTTAGGGAACGAGGACTTCAGCCGGGTTATCTGGAAGTCTTTAAGGCGACGACGACCGCACTGACAACGGTTCGACAGGCTATGCCGGATATACCGTTGGCATACCACGGGGAAGGTCTGTGGATTACCCAGCCGGAGGTGCAAACGTCTCCGTTCTTTCAGCAGGACGTCGGCGAGATGGTCACGCAACTCAACAGTCTACAGAGCTTCTGGCTGAATCATGAATGCGCGATGAAGCAGATGGCGGGCTATTCGTTCGGCACCTATGTTCCTCCTCTCTATACGCCGCTGAGCGCCGAGGTGGTAGCCGACAATATCGCAACGGTGCAGCAGACGATGGATCGGCAGGGTCGCCGAGCGGATGGGACGGTGCCACTCTTTCTCTTGGAGATGCCGCCGCTCACATATTTTTCCGCAGGCACGATACCGATCCCTCGTTTTTTTCGGCTCATCACCGAGTTGGTACCCTGCGGTCTTGTGTTGGATATCGGGCACCTCTGGACGGTCTATCGCTATACCGGCGCCTGCCGGCGGATGGATCTTGAACAGTTCGTTCGGGAATTCCTCGACGAATTTCCTCTGGAGCGGGTCGTAGAAATCCACATAGCGGGGTTGGCCTGCCATGAGTCGGTTGGTGGGCCACAGGGGGGAGGGGGGCTTCCTGAGTGGATCGACGCCCATGCAGCCCCGATTCCATCGATCCTCTTTACCCTGCTTGAACAGGTTCTGGCGCATCCGAATCTCTGTAGCCTCCGGGCTGTGGCGCTTGAAGTGGACACCAAACCGATCGAGACGATTGTGGAGGAGTATGCCGAGGCCGTTCGGCGTTTCGCCATCCTCGTTCAACAGACAATGGCCAAAGGCGCGGCGATAGAACAGCCGGTGAAATTGATGACCGGTCCAATTTCAGCCCAGGAACCGCTGTGCCAGTCCGATCGACAGCGGTTGCGCGACGACTATGCGCGCTACGCGCAAATCATTTCCGGGCAGGCTCCCGTTGCAGGCCCGGAGTGGCAGGAAGCGGCTGCGGAAGCGATTGGTCTCGCGCAGTACCGCACGTCCTATGTGCCGCACGAGATCCTCCATTGGGGAGGAGACCTTGCAGAGATGTTCCCACAGACTTGTCGGGCCCTAGCGGAGCAGGGCATCT
>CAMDRK010000120.1 GCA_945906715.1 Nitrospira lenta | reverse complement strand
AGAGGAGACTCCGCATCTCCCGATCATCTTCGGCAATGAGCACCACCGCTTGTTTCCTATCCTGCGTCATCCCCTGTGCCATCAATTGCCCCACTATAACTGGTCTCTCTTGTTGACTGGTTTGTTTGGGTGAACCAGACAGACTAGATGAACCTTCGCCCTCTGCAGGGATGGAATGCACAACCCGTGCAAGCCTGGCCATCTCGCCGACGGGACAGGATGAATTCCAGAACTAAGCCAACTTGCTTGAGATTTCATTGGAAATGAACTGAGTGGAGGCTGGAAACGCGCCAAGGCCTGATGAAAATTGCAACAGATGGCAACCCGCTGCTGTCGCAGATTGCAACAGATAGAGCGCCAGACGCATTATCGGAAGGTTGAGGCTGAGGTTAAGGCTGAGGCGTTAGAGAGCTGGCGAGGCAGATGAAGGTTAGTCTGGTCTATCTCGTCTGTCTTGTCTATCTGGTTCTCAAGTTTCAGCACTCGCCTTACCCCTCACCCCTTACGCCTCACGTTTTCAATGGGGCTTCCTCAAGAGGGAGTCGGATCCAAAACGTCGTGCCCTTGTCGACGACACTCTCCACAGCGATAGTCCCGCCATGTTCCTCGATGATACCCTTCACGACCGTGAGACCTAGACCGGTTCCCTTCCCGAAATCTTTCGTCGTGAAAAAGGGCTCGAATACCTTCGAGCGAATCTCTTCCGGCATCCCGTGGCCTGTATCGGACACCCCAAGGCGCACATGCCTGTTCTCTCGATGGAGGCTCAGCCCGAGCCTCCCCCCCTCCGGCATGGCATGAAGACTATTCATCACGAGATTGATCAGCACCTGGACAAGCTGGTCTCGGTCGGCATGGATAGAAGGCATATTCGCTTCGATCGTCTTTTCCACCGTGATGCAGCCGTGAGCCATCCGCTCCTGGAACATCTCCAGGCTATCCTCCACGATCTCACCGAGATCGACAACCTGCCGATCCGGAGGCTTCCGCCTGGCAAAGACCAGGAGCTGGTTCATGACCTTGGTGATTCTTTCGATCTGCGCGACAATCGTGGCAAGGCCCTTCTTCATCCCTTCATCGGCTGTGCGTTTGAGCAAATATTCCGCGCGCCCGAGGATCACGTTCATCGGCGTGCCGATCTCGTGTGCCATGCCGGACGCCAACGTGCCCAGCTCCGCCAACCGCTCAGCCCGTCGGAGTCGTATCTCCAAACATTTGCGCTCAGTAATATCCAAGATCGACGCCAGCACCCCCATCCCTGTGGCCGTCTGAATCGGCGTGAGTCCGATTTCAACAGGAATTTCACTCCCGTCCTTCCGCAAGCCGAACAACTCGCGTCCGCCCCCCATCGATCGTGTCTCAGGCGCCTTGCTGAACCCGGCTCGGTGCTGCCGGTGACCGAATCGAGACGGCCCGGGAATGAGCATCTCGACCGACTTGCCGAGCAATTCGTCCCTCTCGTAGCCGAATTGGCGGAGTACGGAGGCATTCACCATCATAATAGTCCCACGCTCATCAACCAACAGCATGCCATTGGGAGCAGCCTCCACAATCAGACGAAACTGTTGCTCGCTATCGGATAGTTCTTGGCTCACGCCGGCGTCTTCCCCTCGATCTCGCCCAGCTTCCGATAGAGTGTCTTGCGATCGATTCCGAGCATGTGGGCCGCCTGGTACTTATTGCCGCCTGTCTTTTCGAGAATCTTGAGGATGTACTCTTTCTCCACTTCGTCCAGCGGCAGGGTCCGTTCAGCCGCATCGTCGAGCACGCGCCGATCGCCACGGGCTCCTTGAATCGTGACCGGGAGATCGTCCGGAACAATCTGCTCGCTTCGACTGAGCGTGACAGCCCGCTCGATCACATTTTCCAATTCACGCACATTACCCGGCCAGGCGTAGTCCACCAACATCGCCATTGCAGATTCACTCACGCCCTGGATCTGTTTCCCGCGAGTGGCCGCGCACTTCTTCATGAACGAATCCACGAGGAGCAGAATATCTTCGCGGCGCTCACGCAAGGGGGGCAAGCGCAGTTCGATCACATTGAGCCGGTAGTACAAGTCCTCCCGGAAGCGCTTTGCCTTAACCTCTTCCGTCAAATGCAGGTTCGTCGCCGCAATAATGCGCACATCGACGGCGGTCGGTCTGTTGGCCCCCACGCGGCGAATCTCTTTTTCCTGGATTGCGCGCAAGATCTTGGCCTGCAGCATCAGCGGAAGTTCGCTGATCTCGTCAAGAAACAGCGTGCCTTTCTGTGCCTCTTCGAAGAGGCCCCGCTTATCCGCCTTCGCATCGGTGAAGGCACCTCGCATGTGGCCGAACAGTTCGCTTTCGAGCAGCTGTTCCGGAATGGCGGCACAGTTGACGGGGATAAAGGGCGCATTCTTGCGATCGCTATTGTAATGGATCGCCTTGGCCACCAACTCCTTGCCGGTTCCGCTCTCGCCGGTGATCAAGAGATTCGTCGGACTATCGGCCACACGCCGGATCAGATCGAAGATCTCCTGCATCGGTTTGCTCTTGCCGATAATGTGGTGAAAGCTGTACTCCTTGTGGACCTCGCGCCGGAGCCGGTTCACCTCGTGTCGAAGCGATGCTTCGCGGATAGACCGCTCCACGACACGAACCAACTCATCGTTTTTCACCGGCTTGGTCAAGTAGTCGCTGGCGCCCCGCTTCATGGCCTCGACCGCGGTGTCCACCGACCCGAAGCCTGTCATGAGAATGACTCCGATATCGGGATAGAGACGCCTGATTTCCACCAGCAACTCCGTCCCCTGCATCCCTTTCATCCGTAAATCCGTCACCACAACGGCACAGTCTTGCTCGGCCAACAGCTTTAAGGCCTCTTGTCCGCTTCCTGCTGTCGTAACCTGATGTCCACGATCCTTGAGCACATCGTGGACCAGTTCCCGCATTTCCGCATCGTCATCGACGACGAGAATTGCGCCCCAGTCTTCAGTCATGCTGCACTCCTTCTCTAAACTGGTTCATTTGGTCTGTCTCGTCTGTCTGGTCTATTCGGTCTGTTCGGTCTGTCTCGTGTGTTTAGTTAAACCAGACAGACCAGATCAACCAAATAGACTAGATAGACAAGAACCGAGAGGCTAGCCTTTTGCCCTAGAATGGGTCAAGGCTCCTCTGGCGCGAAAAGCCACAGAGAGCCTTCCACTTTGGGAAGGAAAGCCCCACTATTCGCCTATTATTGATGGTTCATCCGACTAAGGGGCATGGTTGTGCAAAGACGGGGCCATAGACCAGCGAACTATGGCAATATTTCCCCGCTCGACTCTTGCTCCTCAGCTCCCTGCTCTCCTACAATTGGCCTCGTTACGAGGGCTCCAGGCTTGGCCCGCCATTACATGAAATAGTTGGTTGAAGAGCCGGGAAGGATTGTCTAAGCAATGAATGGCAGAAAAATTCTTCAGAGCGTATGGCTAAGCGTTCTCCTGCTGGCATCCGGCTGCGCGAGCAGTGGCAACCCTTCGATTGTAGATCAAGACCGCATCGCGCAAATCACACTCAACATATCCACGAAAGTAGACGTGCGGCGGGTACTGGGAAAACCGGATGACATTTCCCGTCACTCGGGTAGCTATGCGCCGTTGCCTGGGTTGCCTCCTGCACCCGCGCTGACCAATGTAGAAATATGGAACTATACCTACAACAATGTGGACATAAACGCGGCCAATTTTATTGTCGGTCTGTTTGCTGGCGGGGCTCCTTCCAATATCAACACATTCACAGTGGTCTATGACGAACAGGGCATTGTCCGCCATATTTCGTCCACGCAATCTACGGGCCGATCAGGACTAGGATCGAGGCAGGAATGGAAGCCTATAGACTGAGGGGCTGCTGAGAGCTGTGCGGCGGTCCTACTCTAGTGTAGTGTCTCAGTCATCACTTTACAGTCCGTTCGTGGTGAGCGTGTCGAACCATGAACGGAGGTCATTGAAATGCTTCCCCCTTCGACAGGCTCAGGGCGAACGGTGAGTGTAAAGAAGCGTTGGAGCCCCTACACTAGGAGTCCTGCGCTTTCCTGTCGCCGTCTGCGATGTGTTTGAACACAATGAACCCTACTGGGATTATTCCCGTTGCTGCACCGAGCATGGCGAGCCACACAGCCCAAGGCTTGTTGGGCACGACCCCTTCTGCGAGAAAGTAGGCGGCGATGAGAGACGCGCAGATGAACAAATATTTCGCGAACCACAGCGGCGCTCCAATCAGATCGCATAATTTGCGCGCACCGAAGACGATTCCGATTGCCAGCGCCAGCGCGAGAACGCCGCCCATGAAGAGCCTCCTGCTCGGTATTGCTTCAATTGTGTCTCGGAAGACTACCGCGTAGCATCTCGGAAAGTCCCTTGCGCGTCAAGGGTGCAGTACCCTTACTGCGGGTATTGACCAGCCCCTAGCCCACACTATTCATGAACAGTTCTGCTGCAATCGCGAGCGTTCTGGCGAGTGGCCAGGGGTGAAGCCTTCCGGTCAGAAGCACGGCTCTTCCCTCTCGCCTCTTGCCTCGCGCCCCTCGCCTGGCTTGTTGGCGCGATTTCGCGACGAACCGTCATGAATAATGAGGGCTAGGAATGTCTGTGCGTCCGAGTCGCTCGTTGAACGAGGGTTGAATAGGGCACGGTAGCTGCTGGACGTGAATCCAGGCTTGTTCCCACCAAAAGTCGGCCCAGAAGGACCGTGATCACGGTAAAGACACTGCTATTGATCCAGCCGGCAATTGACTGTGCTCCGAGCAAGACATTGGTCGAACTGAGAAGCCAGATGCCCACTCCAATTGCCAGAAGATACGAGAGCCGTGTCGTGTCAGCCGCCCTGAGCGCAAGCGCCACTCCCACCGAGCCCGTGAGCAGTGCAAGCAGAGGATAGGCCACGTGATGGGTTTGTGGCGTGATCCCGGCCAAGGCCAACGCCAGCCCCGACACAAAGGTGATGCCATAGGCAATGGCCACCGCACGTACAATTGGCCACCATGAGATGGGCGAATTCCTGTCCGTCATACGGCTCAGGATACGACTATCACTGAGGGACCGCTATCCTACAGAGTGGGGGGATGGGAAGCTGGCAGATGGCTGATACGGTCATTGAACGACGCGCACGGAATTTTTCGCGTGCGGAAGGGGGTTGAACGCTTCCTTGGCCTTGGGGAAAGTCAGACCGCTTCAACTGTTGATAGAACCCTCTCCAGATATGAAATAGACCGGATCGTCCAGCTCAGTGATGGTGGTGCTGAAGATCATGATCATGTGCCTCTGTCACTTTCTTTCCCGCCCCGACGGGCTTCAGCTTCACCGGAGTAAACTTGGCGCCATAGGCCTCCTGGCCCGGCATCTTGACGAATACCACAATCACGGTCTCCGGTTTGACCTGAAACTCGCCGCGCCCCGTCAAGAGGTTCTGTGGTGACGGCTCCAGCTTGACGGTGATTGTGGCCCCAGTCTTATCCTGTTGAATGCTCGCCTTACCCTCTCCGCCGTCGGTCTTAATCTCTTGCCATGCATGATCGGTCACATGTAGGACCAGCTCTCCGTCCTTGGCAACAAGCTCCAGGTGATAGGGACCTGCCGCGCGGACTTGCCCCCCATGCGGCGCCTGCATCGCATCCAGCGATTCATCCGTATGTGCCCAAACAGGCTGCAATATCATCAGGGGTGCAGCAAGCACGGCAGCAATAATCGATACCTTCATTTTTTCTCCTCTACATACGAGTTGGAATAGCCGGGAGATTTTCATAGCCATCTTACCCCAGATTATTCAGCGAGGTCGATCATCACATTGCCGGTCTGGCCAGCCCCTCGATGCTGTTCGGTCTCGACCCGAGCCCTCTCGCCGGAGCAACTCAGAAGCATAGCGACTCCAAAATTGACGCGAACAGCCGTATCATAGCTGTCCATTATGCCAAACCCGTACCACAGAGTACTGGCGAGGGGCGGACGGGCGGGACAGGAAGTTCTGAGTGCTGAGTTCTGAGTGAGAGGCGGACAGAGAAGGACGGGGTGGACAAGGGTTCCAGGTTTCCTGAACTCAGAACCGAGGGGGACACGATCCGAAGTTCGAAGGCTCTAAGCGCTTCAAACTTCGGACCGCACCTTTCCCAACAGTCTAATCAGGCCAGAGTTACTCTTTCACAATCACGCCGCACGCGATACGGGGTCCGCCCGGTGCATCCTTGGTCACCGGGTCCGGCAGATACTTATCGTCGAACTCATGGATGATGAACGCGCTCCCGTCTTTATCGAACAAGGTGTTCAGCCCTTCAGACAAAGTCACCCGGCTCGTGATTGTATAGAGCGACCCATTCCGATCGTCGCTCACGGAAAGGTTCTGGAGATCGCCAAGATGGTAGGGATGGTTCGCTAACCCAGAGGTCACGTTTGCCTCCGGATTGATTGCCGCATCCACATTCCCATCATAGTGCCCCTTGGCCGCTGCGAAGGGTTCGCAGTTACCGACTTCGTGAATATGAATCGCGTGACGTCCCGGCTTCAACTTGCTTTCCGCCGTGCCGGTGAGCTTCAACTTGATCGTGACGCGCCCTTCATACTTCTCATAGAGACTCGCCTCTCCCGTAATGCCGGGGCCGGCGATGATCGCCTTCGCGTACACAGGTTTTTCGACCTTGCCTGTGTAATAGGACGAGCAGCCGGCGAGCGGCACCAATGCCGACACTACAATCGCAATTCCCACAAGTATCCGATTCATGCATCCTCCTTGATTATCCGACTCTCAGACGACTCGACCGGCCTTATTTCGGTCGAGCAGCCATCCTAGCAGATTGCTGAAATATTCCGCCAGCGGCTTTTGTTCATTTGGTCTATCCAGTCAGGACGAGCAAAGAAGTTCTGAGTTTTGAATTCTGCATTCTGAGTTAGAGGCGAGTCGGGAACGGCCTAGAGTCCGAGGCGGTCTGAAGACTGACGTGTTCAGATCTCCGACCTCTGGCCTTCAGCCTGAACCCCTTCAGCCTTCGGATCCCGCCTGTCGTGCACATTCCAACAATTCGTATGAGGAACCCTGAACCTTGTGCTGATGATGGTCTCGCATTCATACTGTTCCAGTTCGCAGCTACTCAGGTATTCAGGCTGAATCCCTTCAGCCTACCGATTTCAGCCTATCTACCTGAATCGTTACCCTCATGCATGGTATACGATCATCATGAAGAACAACCGCCGCATTGCTGGATGCACAGGACGAGTCCTGAAATATCTTCACGCCTTCGGCTATGTCCTCATCGCGACCGTCATGGGTACATCGTTTCATCCCACAGCAATAGCGGCGAATGAGGCGCAGAGTCCTCTTGAGAGCATTGCCGCGCTCGCCAGCAGCACTCTCATGATGACAGTGGCTGAAGGGCCCTTTATCATGGGCACTACCCGTGCAAACCACGAACCCTTCAGCCTCGATCTCCAGTATGACGACACCGAGCAGCCCCAGCGTCGCGTCTGGCTTCATCGGTATGAAATCGATCGTGATGAAGTGAGCCTGGGTGAGTATTTGCTATGGCTGCAGCAGCAACAACGCCACATCCCCGAGGAAATTCGGAAACTGATCGATCATGTCACGACGATCCATGCCATGCAGCCCGAGACATTG
>CAMDRK010000119.1 GCA_945906715.1 Nitrospira lenta | reverse complement strand
TACATGTGATGACCTTGCCGGGGATCTGAGGCTAATCATGCTCATGGCGATGATGGAGTTCGGATACATGCGGATGATCATGCACCAAGGGTAAATGTCGATGTCGGTGTGAATGTGGCTTCTTGCCCAAACCTTCTTGGTGCTCATGTTCGTGGTGTTCACTGTGCGTGTGTAGATGATCATGGTCTATTTCCTCATGAAGGTGGAGGTGGTGGTGATGTTCCCGCAACAGCAGCACGATCCCGATAACCATGACAACTGACGCGCACATTTCATTGATCCCCCATCGTTCACCCAATATCGGGACGGCGGCCACTGCACCCACAAACGGCGCCGTAGCAAAGAATCCCGCTTCTCGTGCCGCACCCAACAGACGAAGAGCTCGCATGTCCAGTACGAGACTCAGACCATAACTGAACAGCCCTAGCACGAGTGTCGCAATGAGGATCAGAGGACGGGGCAGGCTCTGCCCCGATAGCAACGCTATACTCACCGTGCAGATTCCTGCGCCCAATGCTTTAATCCGGGTGACGACGACAGGGTCCCGGAGAGATACTCGCTGGCTCAGATTATTGTCGATTGCCCACCAGAGGCAGGCACCCATGATCGCAAGAACGCCAAATGAATCAGGTCGCATATCTTCAGGTTGGAACTGGAGAATCACTGCTGCACTGATAATCAGCAGCGCCGCTAATATTTCACGACGAGGGAGATGTTCTCGAAATAGCAGCACAGCTAACCCAATCGTCAAGGGGGCTTCGAAATTCAATAGCAATGCACCGAGGACCCCGGAAACCCGTTGAAGTCCCCACAGCATGCAGATAGGTCCCAAGATGCCGCCAGTCAAAATCATGCCTGCTAATAGCCAGCGGTCAGTAGGCCCCACAGGCGACTCCCGTCGTGAAATCTCGGATCCTCGGTAAAACAGTACTTCGAACCCCAGCAGGCCGAAGCCAGCTCCAAGATACAGTAGCCCCGCCATGAGTAACGGACCTACTTCGGGAAGTAGCAGTTTCGCAAGTGGAGCACTGAGGCCAAACAGTGTGGCTGCGGCAAGTCCATATACTCCGCCCCGAACATTATGCGAAGAACGGAAATCGTATTGATGAAAAGATGTCAATTAACCCTCTCTTATTCTAGATGCCACACTCCTTCTCAGACTTCATGCTGGACTTGGGTTTCCAAACGAGAGGCCATCGCTGAGGATCCCGCTTCCCGCCGCTGAACGATCCTTTGCTCCATCCAGCGATACAACACGGGCATGACCACAAGAATCAAAGCGGTTGATGAAAACAACCCTCCGATCACGACCGTGGCGAGCGGCCGCTGTATTTCGGAACCGGGTCCGGTGGCCAACAGCAAGGGAATGAGCGCCATCATCGCAACCACCGCGGTCATCAGCACAGGGCGTAATCGCAACACCATGCCGGTCAGCACCGCCTCGTCCAACGGCATCCCCTGTTCCCGGAGTTGGTTAATGTAGGCGATCTTCACGACCCCGTTGAGCACCGCGACACCAAACAAGGCAATGAAACCGACGGAGGCCGGAACAGAGAGATATAGCCCGCCGAACATTAGCGCCAGAAGGCCACCGACCATCGCAAACGGAATCGCGAGCAAAATCAGCGCGGCTTGCCTGAGGTTTCCGAACGTAAAAAAGAGCAGCAGAAAGATCAGTCCAATGACCAGAGGCACGACAACGGCCAGGCGTGCCATGGCCTTCTGTTGGTTTTCGAATTGGCCGCCCCAGGTCACATAGTAGCCAGATGGGAGCTGGACCTGACGGGACACTGCCATCTGTGCCTCTTCTACGGCACCGACGAGGTCACGCCCGACCACATTGGCCTCGATGACGATCCGGCGGCTCGCATGCTCCCGGCTGATCTGCGCCGGTCCTTCCACAATTCGAATGTCGGCCAGCTCGCGAAGGGGAATGCGTGACCCGTCCGGAGCAGTCACTCCTAGCGCGGCAATTGTCTCCACATCGGTGCGGCGATCATCCGGAAATCGCACCATGATCGGGAATCGCCATTGCCCTTCGAAAACCTCCCCAGCGGCAATCCCGCCACCCACAGCTTCGATCACCTCCGTGATCTCCGCCACATTGATCCCATGGCGCGCGATCCTGGCACGGTCGATGTCGAGCTTCAAATAGTAGAGGCCCGACACCTGCTCGACCCGCAGATCAACTATGCCGCGCACCTGCCTCAGTACCCGGGAGATCTCGTCCCCCTTCATGCGCAATGTCTCGAGGTCCTCGCCGAACAATTTGACCGCGACCTGGGACCGGACCCCCGACATCAATTCATCGACGCGCATGGCGATCGGCTGGGACAAGCCGAACGCGATCCCGGGCACTTGTTCCAGTCGCCGGCGGATCTGGTCTTCAATGTCGGCTTTGGACTTGGCCTGCCACTCGGAGTCAGGCTTGAGCAGGACGTACATATCGCTGAGTTCCATTCCCATCGGATCGGTCCCTAGTTCGTTAGCTCCCGTGCGCGAGACCACGGAGCGCACGTCCGGCATCTCCAGCAACAATCGCTCGACGTCCCCCGAAATGTTCAGCGATTCGCTGAGGCTGATGCTGGGCAGGCGCATCAGATTCACCACGATCGACCCTTCGTCCATGATGGGTACAAATTCCCGGCCGATGAACGGGACCAGGGCTGCCCCACCGACGAGCAAACCGACCGCCGCAAGCACGACCAGACGGGTTCTTCGGATCGCCCCCTCCAACAGCCGGCGATACCGCCCCCGGACACGGTCCAACAGGCGACCACCCTCGGTGGCGGCACGAGGCTTCATCAGCATCGCCGCCAGCACCGGGACCACCGTCATCGAGAGGACTAAGGAACTCAAGAGGGCAATCACCACCGTCAGGGCTAGCGGAATGAACATCTTGCCTTCCATGCCTTGGAGAGCCAGGAGTGGGACAAAGGTCAAGGCAATGATCAGCTCTCCGAAGAGGCTTGGCTTCCGCACTTCCAGCACGGCGCGTAAGACGACCGGGACACGATCGGTGACTGAGAGGACCCGGCCCCTGGTCTGTTCGCTCAGATGGCGCTCGACATTCTCCACCTGCACAATGGCCGCATCGACAATCATCCCCAGCGAGATCGCCAAGCCGCCCAGTGACATCAGATTCGCCGACAGGCCCACCTGTTGCATGATCAGAAACGTGGCCAGGACGGCTAGCGGTAATGTCAGGGCGACGACAAGGGCCCCGCGGAGATTCCGGAGAAACAGATACAGCACCAGGATCACGACTGCGACGCCCTCCAACAATGCCCGCTCGACTGTTGCGAGCGCCCGAGCTACTAATTCGATGCGGTCATAGAAGGGGACGATCTTCACACCAGCCGGCAACACCTGGTTAATCAGCTCAACCTTGTCTTTCACCGCTGAGACAATCTCCCGGCTGTTGCCGCCGCGCAGCATGACGGCAATGCCTTGGAGCACCTCGCCCTGCCCGTCACGCGTCACGCCTCCCAACCGGATCGCGCTCCCTTGGCGAACCTGTGCGACGTCTCGGAGATAGATGGGCGTGCCCTTATGCGCCGCCACCACGATCTGTTCCAGATCTGCCGCAGAGCGAGCAAGCCCCTGTCCATGAACGACGAGCTTGTCTCCCCCCCTCTCGATATAACTGCCGCCGGCATTTTGATTGTTCCCTGTCACGGCGGCGTGGACTTGGCGCAACGTGAGCCCCAAGC
The DNA here is from genome assembly GCA_945906715.1 of Nitrospira lenta. GTDB lineage: Bacteria > Nitrospirota > Nitrospiria > Nitrospirales > Nitrospiraceae > Palsa-1315. The sequence goes on along the minus strand of CAMDRK010000119.1, from coordinate 3,915 downwards.
TCGTCAATCGATTGGGATCGACCAGCACTTCATACTGCTTGGCCAGGCCGCCCAACGTGTCGACATCCGCAAGACCTGGCACGGCGCGCAGCATCGGGCGGATGACCCAGTCTTGAAGGGTCCGCAAGTCCATGAGGTTCTGTGTCGAGCCTTCGACGAGATACATGAAGACTTCGCTCAATCCCGTACTGACTGGTCCGAGCAGAGGCTCGGCATTTTGTGGAAGCCGTGCTCGCGCCTGGAGCACCCGTTCCAAGACGAGTTGCCGGGCGAAATAGGTATCCATCCTGTCCTCAAAGATCACGGTAATCACCGAGAGCCCGAACCGCGACACCGACCGCAGTTCCGTTTTGCCTGGCAGGTTGGTGAATTCGATCTCCAGGGGAAAGGTCACGAGGCGTTCGATTTCTGCAGGAGCCAGCGAGGGCGCCCGGGTGATGACTTGCACCTGCACCGGAGTCACGTCGGGAAAGGCATCAATCGGCAGATGGCGGAACGCCGCCACGCCGCTCACGATCAGTCCGACAACGGCGAGCAGTACGATGAGCCGTTGTTCCAAGGCAGCACGGATTAGCCGTTCGATCATAGCGGACCTCCCGTCGGCATCTGTTCGCGGAGCAACTCTGACTTCAGGGCGTAACTGCCTTCCGTGACCACTTCATCTCCCAAAGTGAGTCCAGCGACAACTTGAATGTAGTCGCCCGAGGCCTGACCGAGCGTTACCTCGCGGGATTCGAACCGACGCGGTCCCCGCACCACGAAGGCGACCGTCCGGCTGCCGATCTGTTGCACCGCCGTGCGCGGTATGCTCAAGACGGATTGCTCGTCCGTGACCAAGCTGACCTCGGCGAACATCTCGGGCCGTAATCGGCCGTCCGGGTTGGAGACATCCGCACGCGCCATCACGGTCCGCGTCGTGGGATCGATCACCGCCCCCACATAGGCAATGGCGCCTTGAAACAGCGTGTCCGGGTAGGCCGACACCCGCACCTCGAAGATGAGCCCGGTCTTCAGACGACCGGCCTGCTGTTCCGGGAAATCGGCGCGCACCCAGACGGTCGAGAGATCTGCCACCGTGAAGAGCATCGTATTGGGGTCGATGACTTCGCCGATCGTCGCGTTCCGCTCGATCACCTCACCGGTCAAGGGGGCTCGAAGGGAGACTTGCGCGACCTCCGCATGGGGTAAGGTCTTGGCGGCCAGCCGTTGGATCTCTCGCTCCGTCATGCCGAGCAAATGCAGATTTTCCTCGGCTTCATCCAGATCGGCTCGCGCGTTCTCATAATCGGCCTCGCGCCGCTGCTGTTCACCCGCGCCGATGGCACCGCGATCCAACAGCGCGGTGGCCCGTTCGAGCGCCTTTCCCATCACGCTGAGCATGGTCCTCGCCTTGCGATATTCTAACTGGGCTTCACCAAGGGCGAGGCTATCGAGTAGGAGAAGCCGGTCGCCTTCTTTCACTCGATCGCCAAGGTTGGCATACACGGCCACGATGCGGCCGGGGACTCGCGCACTGAGATGCGCTAATCGATTCTCGTTGGCCAAAATCTTTCCCGCTTGGGCCTTGAGGACCGTCCGAATCGGACGGAGCGTCGCTCGATCCGTTTGAAGATGGGCAAAGGTCGTGCTCCCTTCCGCCAATTCGAGGATACCGGGCTCAGCGGATGCCGTAGCCGCCGGGGGAGAAGGCTTCGGCGTATCTGATTGCTTCGACTCACAAGACATATGAAGGCTGGCGATCACTAGGAACAGGACGATCCGTAGAGGACTCAATGACGTAGGCATCACCACGCGAACGTTCATGGCAACCCTCCCACCGCCCGCTCCAACCGGGTCAGCGCGATGGAATGATCGGCTCGCGCTTGGGCATATTCGAGCAAGGTCTGGCGGTTGACGCGCTGCGCATCGATGACTTCGAGCAGGCTGGTTGCCCCATGACGAAAACTGAACTGCGCGATATCGAGTGCTTCTTTAGCTTGAAACAGGAGTCCTTCTTCGAAGACCTGCATCTGTGCTTGAGCGGTCCGGACCTCCTGAAAATGCTGCGTGATGGTTTGCTCCAATTCTTGCTGCATCCGAGCCCGCTCGGCTTGCGCCCATCGATGCGTGCCCATCGCCGCGCCGATTTCTCCCTGTCGGCGATACCAAATGGGCAGCGGGACACTCAACCCTCCCATAATGGATTCATCGCCGGCTTCCCGATGGTACTGGCCAATCACCGCCACGTTCGGTATGCGCGAGGCGCGTTCCTGTTCGATCGTGAATTCGGCTTGCTCAACCACGTGTTGCTGTCGACGAAGTGCGGGGTGGCGCTCCAGTGCCTGATCCGTCAATACACGGAGCTCAAGTCCCGACCGCACCGTTTCAAACTTCCCCTGGATGGCAAAGGAGTCTCCGAGGCTTTTGCCTGTCACCGTATTGAGCTTGGCACGGGCCACGAGCAGCGCATTGTCCGCCCGCGCCAGATCCTTCTTGGATTTCTGGAGTTCGACGGTCGCCTTGACCAATTCGAATTTCGGCGCCTCCCGTGTGCTGACACGTGCACTCACTACTTTCACGAGGTCTTCGACCGTCTTTAAATTTTCCCTCGCGAGCTGTGCCTCGTGTTGGGCAAAGAGCAATTGAAAGAATGCCGCCTTCACCTCGCCCATGACCATCACTTTTGTTTCGTCCATGCCGGCGAGGGCGCCGGCCAATCCTGCGTCAGCAGCGCGTTGTCGGGCAGCGCGTTTGCCCACCCACTCCAACGGCTGTTCCACAGTAATCGTCCGTTCGGTGACGGAGACACCGGTGCTGGGATCCCGAATCGACCCTCGGCCAGCCGAACCTATGATTGTGGGGTTCAGGTAGGCGCCGGCCGTGACTCGTCGGCCCTGACTCTGTTCAAGGACTGCTTCTGCACCGTTCATCACGGGATTGTGTTGGAGTGCAAGTTGTACGACTTGGTTGAGTGTGTATTCGGACGAGCTGAGCTCGGTGGCGTAGCCAGGTATGGCCACGATCACCAATCCAAGCAAGCCGGTGATCTGACAGATGAGTACAGGTGTCATACTGGGCCTCCCACATCGGTACCCATGGCGACTCGCCTTCGTCACAATACGAGACGGACGTGTGGCACCGACGAAATAGATCGAAGAGTTATGAAATTTAAGAAGAGAGACTATGAAGCGATAGGAGGGCCACGAGACGAAAGGTTGAGCGTGAGGAGAAGATCAGTCAGCGACTGACTGGACTCCGGCTGCCATGCAGCACGAGGCCTTGCAGGCATATTGGCATGGAAGGAATGTGCGGCCACATCACGCGTAGTGCCTTTGCCGACCTTTGGCCCGTCCAAAGACGCGAGAACAAAATCAATTTCAGGCTGCTCGAATCCATGGGAAGGATGTGCAACGAGATGGAGGAGACAGGTGGATTCTTTACCTGGGACCGACGCATGATCAAAGGCCGAAACTTCGCAGTTCGGGTCCGGAGAAAAGACTGTATGGACTGTGCGTCCGTGTACATGACCCGGATCCCCGTGGTGATGATCAGCCTCGGGATGGACATGAAAGAATGGGATCACGAGCATCCACGTGATCAACCAGAACATGGCAAGTATACGAACTCGTGTCACGCTTGACACCTTTCCGCTCTCAGTCTTCGTAACCTTCGGCGAAATTCAGACTACACCATTTGGATTGTGGGAGCAAGTATTGAGGACTTTGCGTGTTGTCGATCCAGAGAATTGAGAGAGCAAACTAGTACTTGATTGGCATACGTTGAGGCATTAAAGGGAAGCCTCTGGCCTTCCGGAAACTTCCTTCGCTGTGCTAATGAAATGGACCCAGCCTTCTTCCCCCATGCACCTCAGACGAGGCAAGATGGGGTTGTAAGCGCGCACAACCTACACTCATCTGCAGGAAGAAGGGAGGGCTG
>CAMDRK010000118.1 GCA_945906715.1 Nitrospira lenta | reverse complement strand
CCAAGTCCTCCCAGGGCATTGGAAAATCCGCTGGGCGAATCGTTGAGTGTCTGATTATCCACCTGGTTTGCCGCATCCAGGAGGATGTCGGGACGGTCAGCGGTCCCGACAAACTGCGAACGCCCCGCTACGTCGAAGAACGATGGTCCGCTCGTGAGATCTCCTTGACGCTTCACGAGCAATCCAGCCACCGATGTCGGAGTGACAGTCGGATCGTGGAACCAACTCACCACCACATCCGCCGCACCGTCGGCCAGCTGCTGCGAGACGTTGTCCTCTTTCATGGCGCTGATACCCGGTCCATCCTGACCTGCCAGATACAGAGATGTCATGCCGGCGACCCCAAGCAGAAAGATCAGCATGAGCGACGCGAGAAGCACGTGCCCCTCGTCGCGAAGACTCATAAATTCTGATGCGCGCTGATCTTCTATCCTCATCTTCGTACTCCCGTACTTAATTGGTGGCGCCGCCGTTATGTCCTGAGGCTGATTTCTCGAACCGCGCGAATCCCTCGATCGGACATCGTCACCTCAACGACGACCAGCTTGACGAGCGCTGGTTGTGTCACGGCCTGCCCCATTTCATTCCAGTAAGAGAACCGCGCCTCCCTGATATCTCCGACCAGGACGCTTGCGCCGCCATCGACCTGCCGTAGCAACCTCAGAACTCCCTGTTCATCGCGACGGCTGTAGTAGCGGACACGATTCAGGAGGGAGACAGAGGCTCCGGATGGAATTGCCACCGTCAGCGGCTGCGTCATCGTAAGCAGATACCGTTGCCCGTCGCGAGCGAGGACCAGCGTCACGCAGCGCTCGGCCCAACAGGCCACAATCGTCTTCCGGTCATCCCACCCTTGCCCATCTTCGACCGACAGAGCCATTTGGCCGATCGCCGCCGTTGCCGTGACCGTCGTCGAGAGGGCGTGCAGATTCGCCGAAAACGCCACTGAGTCCGTAGCCGTCAGGGTGAGAGAACCGGACCCAGCGAGCCGCAATTCCTGCTCAAGAACTTCTAACCCAAGGCGAAGATCCTGCTGTTGCGCGGCCTCACGTTGCTGCCTCATAAACTGCTGCTGGAAATAAAACAAGGCTTGAAGCGTTGCGCCCAAGACGACCAACCCAGCCGCCATGGCAATGATCAGCTCAATCAGGCTAGTCCCAGCCTCCGTCCGTACTCTATGGTGCCTGCCTCTTGTATGCTGTCCTGGCCTCATCCTGTCACTCCCAGTGCTGCACGTCACCGGCTTCCAACGAACAGGGGATTGGCCCGCAGTGTGCCGACTCGTATTTCACGCTGGCCCTCACCAGCAGCGTAAACTGCGCGAGCCTCAATCAGAGCACGCCCTGAGGCCGATAGTGAGCCGGCACGGCTTGGCGTCACCATCCAAACCAGTTGAACACCATCTTGGTTCCAACTACCGGAGTACACCCCATCGCCTGCTAACACATCGCCACCTGTTCCATCATCACGCATGACAAGGTCCGGAACACCATCGTGATTCAGATCGTCCAGCAAGAGGCGATCCCATCGCACAGATCGTTTCGCTTCAATCCGCGACTCCGCCATCGCCAGGGCACGCGTCGCCAAAGTGTTTATTCGAAGACTTCGTTCTGACGCCTGAAACGCCCCCATCGCAGTAACCAGCCCAATCATTGTCAGCGTCATAGCCACCAGCACTTCGGAGAAACTGGCCCCTCCCTCTGCATGGAATAATCGGTCCCGCGTCATGAGACAGACACTCTTCCGGTGATGCTCACAGTGAATGTGGTTTCCCGGCCCTGACTATCGCGTACGCGAATGGTTGTCGGGGTCACAGAGCGACCGCTGGGATGAAACAGAAGTTCAGGGCCTGCGGTTGGCTCCTCGACGACCACTCCCTTGTCCGCATACTGATAGACGTGCAGGATGCCTTCGGCATCCGCGCGTCGAAGCGTGATCGTACGGCCCTCTCGATCGAATATGACGCGAAGGCGCTCGCGCCTGGCCATCGCCAGCTGTCTAGCGAGCCGGAGCTCCGAAGCAATCTCTATGGTGGCGCTGCGCGCCTGGCCCCTAGCGACTAATGACTGGTAACTCGGTCCCGCCAATACAGCCATGATCCCCATGATCGCCAGTACGATGAGCAGCTCTGTCAGACTCCAGCCTTGTTCCCATCTCAGTGATTTTCTCGACATGGCTACTCTCACGGAAGAGTCCCCTTACGAGGATGAACAGGGTCTCCAAGACCCGTGCCCACGTTCTGCAGCACTAGATTGCTCAATGCTTTGTGAGGAGCGAGAGAAGAATACCTAGCAGGTTCACGCGGTTTCGCGTTGCCATGAGAAAACATGGAGGCAGAGAAGGCGCTGTACTTGGCCAAAGAGAGGAAGAAAACCGGAAAAGCGTCACACTATTAGATACAGAGATCAGCCCGAAGAGATACAGAGAGAATATCAGTAGCCTGGGTCAAGCAGACCTTGATACCAGTCGAGGAGCGGCTGGGCAAAGAACAGGGAGAGGAGGGCCCCCAACACAAGGAAGGGACCAAAGGGGATATAGTCATCACGCTTGATGATGCGCAGGGAGATCAAACTGATGCCGATGATCGAACCGGTGAGCGAGGCAATCATAATGGTGAGGAGCGCCGGCTTCCAGCCAAGAAACGCGCCGATCATCGCCAGCAGCTTGATGTCGCCGCCTCCCATACCTTCCTTACCGAAGAGATAGGGACTCAGCCAAGCCAGGAGCCAGAGGAGGCCGCCCCCCAGGGTGAGACCAATCACAGAATTGATCACACCCACCGGCAACACAGTCACTGCGCCCAGAAGTCCGACCACCATTCCCGGCAGGGTAATGACATTGGGGATCATCTTATGGGTGAGATCCGTTCCTGTCACGACGACCAACGCCGAAAACAACAGAGCATAGAGGGCTGCCGTCCAGGTTGGGCCGAAGTACCATAAGATAATGAGATAGCCGAGGGCGTTGGTGGCTTCGACGAGGGGGTATCTTATTGAAATCGTGGCGCGGCAGGCGCGGCAGCGCCCGCCAAGCCATAGGTAGCTCAGCAGAGGAATATTGTCGTAGAACCCAATAGGGTGAGAACACGAGGGACAATGGGAGCCGGGCCAGGCGATCGATTCACCTCGAGGCAGTCTGAAGATGCAGACATTGAGAAAACTGCCGATCAGCGCGCCGAGGATCCCGACTACAAGATAAAGTGACCATTCATGCATAATCGACTCGGGGGAAGATTCCGGCTCGGTCCACTCGAATCGTTTCGCAGGCAACATGAAATAAATTAGGTAGCTTCACTGAAACTGATCTCCGATAGTTTACTTATGGCGAGAGAGTTCTTATAATTGTTGCCCGCTGAGCAAGGGCTTGTTCTGGTCCTTACTTCGTGACGGTGAATTATACCGTACTATTCTATTGGTTAAAGGAGAACATGATAATGGCACGGACTACGAAGACGAAAACCAAACCTTCCCTGGCTAATCTGACCCCACCACCCCGCAAGAAGCGTCCGGAATCGCTCACCAGCCGGGAAAAAGAGATTCTCGAACTGATTTGGTCAGGATTCAAAAACAAGGAAATCGGTCAACGGCTCAAGATCAGCGTCAAGACCGTCGAGGCGCATCGAGCCAACATGATGAAAAAGATGCGCGTGTCGAACACGGCTCAGTTGCTCAAAACCGCGATCCAAGACGGGACGATCAAGATTCGGTAGGTGTCGATGCCGGCGCAGCGTTCCTGCGGCGCTGGCGAACCACTTCGAACAATGTGACGGCTGCTGCGGCTGAGACATTCAACGACTGTATGTGCCCTAGCATCGGAATCCTGATGCGGTCATCGCACTCCCCCAACACACCAGGGCGAAGGCCTTCTCCCTCCCCTCCAAGCACCAGAGCAATCGGCCCAGTCATGTCGATGTCTGTATGGAACTTCGCCGCCTGTGGGTCCACACCGTAGACCCATAGGCCGGCCTCTTTGAGATCCTGAATCAGACGAATCAAATTGCCCACGCGCCCGACTGCGATATGATCAAGCGCTCCAGCCGATACTTTCGCCACTACTGATGTCAGGCCGACTGCGCGGCGCTCCGGGATGAAGACCCCATGGACACCAGCCGCTTCGGCCGTCCGCAAGACCGCTCCTAAGTTGTGCGGATCCTCGACCCCATCAAGCAACACGAGAAATGGCTTTTCGCCTCGAGTCTTCGCCCTATCGAGGATCTGCTCTGTCGTGTCGTAAGACTTCGCGGCGATAAGTGCGATCACACCCTGGTGGGTTCCGCCAGGCGCCAGGCGGTCGAACGCTGGCGGCGGCTCGATATGGACAGGAATCCCCTGCGCCTTCGCCAGTTGGACAAGGTCGTGGAATTGCCGATCGGTACGGAGGACAAGAAGCCGCTGCAAGGGCCGCGTGCCAGCCCTCAAGGCTTCACGCACAGCGTGGAGCCCGTAAATCAGTTCCGGCTGACTATCGCTTCCACCGGCTGGTGCCGTCTGGCTTGTCCTCGATGAGGATGCCGTGGGACGCGAGGAACTGACGAATCTCGTCGGCCTTCTTGAAGTTCTTCTGTTTTCTGGCTTCATTGCGTTCCTGCAAGGAATTTTCAATCTCGACATCAGTCATCAAAGATTTCACTGTGACGGGCATAGCCGTGCCAGTCTCCACTACTTGACCGCTTTGCACAACCGTCGGGCCGAACTGCCACTTATCCAGCTGAAACAACCCCAGCACATTGCCCAGCGAACGAAACTCCTCTCTGGCGCTTTTCCGCGCCTCCGTCGAGAGACCTTGGCTCAACAATTTATTGACATCGCCTTTCAATCGCTGCAGCTCAGCAATGGCCACTGACGTATTGATGTCATCGTCCATCGCCGATCGGAATGCGACCTTGCATCGCTCGATCACTTCCATCAGCCCCTTGTCAGCCGTGGATCTAGCTTCAGACTCTTTCAATCTCGCGAATAGGTCGTAGAACCCATCCGCTGCATTCTTGGCTTCCGACAAGCTTTGATCGGAAAAATCCAACGGGCTACGGTAGTGAGTCCCCAGCAGGAAATACCGCAACATCTCTCCAGATTCCGCCTCAGCCCATTGAGATTTCTCAAAAATCTCTCTGATCGTGAAGAAGTTCCCTAGAGACTTGGACATCTTTTCCTGGTTGATCTGCACGAAACCGTTGTGGACCCAGTAACGCGCGAATTCTTTGCCTGTGGCGCCGCAGGACTGAGCGATTTCGTTTTCGTGGTGAGGGAAAATGAGATCCATCCCCCCGCCATGAATGTCGAACGTTTCCCCGAGGTGCTTCATGGACATGGCGGAACATTCGATATGCCAGCCGGGACGGCCTGGGCCCCAGGGGCTCTCCCATGACGGCTCGCCCGGCTTGCTGCTCTTCCAGAGCGCAAAATCCATCGGATGGCGCTTCCGTGCATCCACCTCCACCCGTGCGCCGGCCTGCAGATCCTCAAGTTTGCGTTTCGAGAGGCGGCCATAGTCCTGGTATTTCTCGACCTGGAAATAGACATCGCCGGCTACTTGATAGGCGAGGCCTTTTTGAATCAGCGTCCCGACCAGCTCAATGATCTCGGCCATATGTTCGGTCGCTTTTGGCTCATTCGTTGCCCGTCTGATTCCGAGCTTCCCCATGTCCTGATAGTAGGCCTCGATAAACTCGGCCGTAATTGCATCGCACGATACGCCTCGTTCATTTGCCCGCTTGATAATCTTGTCGTCGACATCGGTGAAATTCTTGACGAATTCAACCTGATACCCGCTGAACTCGAGATATCGTCTGATTACATCGAACACGAGCGCGCTGCGCGCATGACCGATATGGCAATAGTCGTAGACCGTCACACCGCAGACATACATACGAACGGTCTTCGGCTGGAGCGACTGAAACGGCTCTTTTTTTCCTGTGAGGCTGTTGTAGATCGAAAGCATGGCTGATTACAACTCCGGAGTGACGCGGCGCTTGGGCCAATGGGACCAGAGAAAATAACCCACGGCGAGCGCCAGGCAGATGCCGATCACGATATCGAACTGATGGAAATAGTCTCTCAGGTGCTCCCACTGCTCTCCCATCTTCACTCCGATATAGGCAAGGAGATAACACCAGGGCAAGGCGCCGAGAAAGGTGTAGAGCATGAATCGATAAATATTTACTCTGGCAATGCCAGCCGGCAACGAGATGAAGGTCCGGACAACCGGGAGCATCCGGCTAAAAAATACGGCTGCATCGCCATATTTTGCGAACCATCGATCCGCCATTTCAATGTCTTTTTTCGACACCAACACGTAGGGACCATAGCGCTCGACAAAGGGACGCCCGCCCCACACACCGGCATAGTAGGCGACAACCGACCCGGCAACGTTTCCAATGGCCCCGGCTAATGTCACGCCCAGCATCGTGAACTGTCCCGTCGCCACGAGATACCCGGCAAAGGGCATGATGATTTCGCTGGGCAACGGGATACAGGCGCTCTCAATGGCCATGGTGATGAAAATGCCGGTGTAGCCGAAGGTCGAGATCATCGACACGATAAACCGGCTCAACTCTGTAATGATCGCTTCGATCAGACTCCCCACGGCCCTAGCTCCTCTGCTTGCCTTTCAGCTTCGATGGTGAAGCCACCCGGCGCACACCTTGTCGTCGCCCCGTTTCCCACTTTCGAAATCGATCCAACACCCCATGGTTCGTCGTATCGAGATGAATGGGGGTGAGCGAAACCGCCCCCTGCTCAAGCGCCTCATGATCGGCATCCTTGCTGCGGCTCCACGACACACGGGTTCCGGCAATCCAGTAGTAGGTCCGGCCATGCGGGTCTATCTTTTCAATGATCGGATTGTCGAAGCGCCTGCGGCTGAGACAGGTGATTCGAACCCCGGTGATCGACTTGAATGGCCGATTGGGGATATTCAGATTCACCAGTGTTTCGTCCGGCAGACCTTCTTTCAAAATCAAGCGCGCGATACGAACGGCATACCGAGCCCCGGCGTCGAAATGAAAATGTTCCTGCCCCTCCTGCGACACGGCCATCGACGAAACACCGAGAATCGTTCCTTCCATCGCTGCCGAGACAGTCCCGGAATACAACACATCGTCGCCAAGGTTCACACCCTTATTGATTCCCGACACGAGGAGATCGGGTGGCGACGGCAGAAGTTTCAATACTGCCAGGTTCACACAGTCGACCGGCGTGCCGCTGACAGCGTAGACCCTTGTCCCGCACTGCTGCACTCGCAGCGGTTTATGGAGCGTCACCGCATGCGCCGCCGCAGTCCGCTCACGATCCGGCGCGACCACCCAGACCTCTCCCACTTTCGACAGAGCTTTGGCGAGCGCCGTCAAACCAGGCGAATGAATCCCATCATCGTTCGTAACCAATATGCGCATGGGTTCGTCAGGAACAAAAAGAGCTGCCAACGGCAGCTCCAGCAACTAGGCTGAGGTTAAGATTGAGGTTGGAGTCACCTCAACCTTAGCCTTAACCTCAACCTTCTAAGAAATTGGTCGGGGCGAGCCGATTTGAACGGCCGACCACTCGCACCCCAAGCGAGTACGCTACCGGGCTGCGCCACGCCCCGACAGGCTCTATTCAATTTCACCGTCGCCCGCATTGTCTCCTTGGAAGCGGCTGGAATGCAACCGGTTCACA
>CAMDRK010000117.1 GCA_945906715.1 Nitrospira lenta | reverse complement strand
CCAAGTCCAAGAAGCATCTGCTTAAACATTTCACACTCTCCCTCTTGTGCCTACCGACATGTATGACTATCGGGTTGACTCCTAAGCATCTTGGACTTTTCTTTTGACGTCAGAATCACGCCTCGAACGACGCACAAGGCGTGCCATTTTCGTTAATCGCACAAGTCATTAATATATATGAATATATATTGCGAATAGACAGACACTTGTCAGGCACGCTGTAAAACTATTTTACAGCGAAACAGCACACACTCTCTCTGGGAACGTCACAACACTAATTTATCAATCAGTTATACAAGTTCATACATGTAAAGTTTTCTGACAATGCTCCTGGCGTGTAAAAATACTGTCGGGGAACGGAATCATGGCAGTGGGGCCATTGCTTGGCTTTGCACTCAGGAGAGCAGGTGATTCGTGGGCGAGGTGTAAAGTCAAGTAATGACCCAATCTTCATCATTTCCGTAGAACTATATATCGCTTTGATTTTATGCAAATAAATCGTCAAGACATTGTCTTGACATACAGTAGTTGCTGCGCTATCTTTAGCCCAACGAGAGGAAGCACTATGTCAGTCCGCGCACTTCGTACCGAAAAGCTGGATCTTCGGGTGAGCCGCTCAACCAAGCGGACGTTGGAAGCTGCCGCCTCCGCTTCTCATCGTTCAGTGAGCGCGTTTGTCCTTGAAAGTGCCCTGGCCCGTGCAGATGAAACGCTGGCAGATCGTCGGACATTCAGCTTGAGCAAAGCGAAATGGGCTGAGTTCCTGACTGCATTGGATGCTCCGACTCGTCCGCTCCCTCGTATGCAGCGTCTGTTGACTGAGCCAGGGCTCTTTGACGCTACTCCTATCCCTACGACCACAGAAACGCGTTGACTCGAACGATCGAAACGCTTCAGCGGCTTCACGCTGTTGACGCGTTCGACTGCGGCAATAAAGACCTGAATCGCTTCCTGCAACAGTACGCGTTGCTCAATCAAAATAATGGGGCATCAAAAACCTACGTGGGTTTGGCTGAGCAAACCGTTATCGGTTATTACTCCCTTGCGGTCGGGTCGGTTGAGTATGAAAAGGCGCCAGAGCGAGTGATCAAAGGGCTCGCGCATCACGCTATTCCTATTATGCTGCTCGCACGGCTCGCCGTAGATTCTCACTGGCAGAGCAAAGGGATCGGGGCTGCGCTGTTGAAAGATGCCATGCTCCGGACACTTCACGCCGCCGGCATTGCAGGAATTCGTGCCTTCGTGGTCCACGCGAAAGATGATGCAGCCAAAGGATTCTATGAGCATTTCGATTTCCTGCCCTCACCAAGCGATCCCTTGCATCTCTTCCTCCTTCTCAAAGACGTTCGAAAGATAGCCGCCTAACTGACAGTGGGGTCATTGCTTGACTTTGCACTCAGGAGAGCGGGTGATTCGTGGGCGAGGTGTAAAGTCAAGCAATGACCCCATCTTCACGCATCCTAAACTCTTCTCTGCTGCTATAGGCCATCAGCTTGCCCACCCCTGCCCTAAAGGGCAAATCGGCACGGTGTGCTGCATCTTGACGAGCCGCCTCCTTATGGTGTCCAATACCCCATGCCAAGAGGAAAACTGGTCCTCCATACAAAGTACATCGATGAGCTTGGAGCAATCGTGGAAATGAAAGCCTATCAGGTTCCCAAGATGATGAGCACCCCGCACGGCTACAAGTATTCCTTGGTCTACATATACGACGGGCATCGATTGGTGGGTTACGACAATCATGAACGGAAAGGCGATCACTGCCACCATCGGACCCTCACAATACCCTATGCATTCAGATCCATCGATCGCCTCATCGATGACTTTCTCTCCGATGTGGCAGCCATCAAGAAGGAGATACTAAAATGAAGGTCAAACGGCTCAAAGTCGGTGTGCGCCCGCTTGAGGAGGGGCTTGGAGAATTTGGGACCACCCTGAAGGCGCTTAGAGATGGACGGACAGTTTCAAAGCGAACCGGCGTTTATTTTGTCAGCGTCGAAGCGATGCGACGAGTGCTCACCGAACCGCGATTGACCCTCCTGCACACGATCAGAACGCGTCACCCCCGATCGATCGCAGCACTTGCGAAGCTGGCCCACAGAGATTTTAAGAACGTACGAGCGGATGTGAAAATTCTGAGCGAGCTCGGATTGGTCGAACTCAAGACAGGGCCTCGCATCCGGGATGCAGTGACCCTGACCGTTCCTTACCAGTACATTCAGTTTGAGATCGCCGTCTAAGAGGCAAGACAGGCTACTCGCAGTCGCCCGCGATGCAGCCGACATTCCGCTGCAAGCAATGCCGATACAGTAATGGTGAAGGAGTACAACGGCGGCGGCAAGTTGTTAGCGTAAGCTTCCCCGTCAAGGGGGACAGTGTCAGAGGAGAACTTCCCACGGGGTGATGCTGTACGAGTGACGCGGTACGCATCTGCATGGCGCACACCGGTCAACGGCACATGGGAATCGAGCAATCAATCCCTGCCCCGCTGTTTCCTTCTTCTGCTTCGACGTATCAAGTCACGCAACAACCCAGACGGTCGCGCTTCTCTCGCATTGAGAGGCCTGAGACGGATGTGCAGCAGGGGCGGCGCGGCTTACGCGCGCTGCCCCTTATAATTTACTGCGCGAGGTTCACATAGACCGCCCCCGCGCTGCTGCAGCTGTTATTCGTCGGGTCGCTGCTGCGGCTCGACTCGCCGCAGGCCCCCACGGCTTGCAGATTTTCAAGCTGAGATGTGAGTGGCAGGAGAAAGAGATCGACGGAAGGATGAGGCGCTCTCACGACAACCGCCGGCTTTTTTCATCCCCGTCAGATCCGAGAACGGCAAGGTGGCCAGGACGACCTCGCCCAGTCATAGCTTGTCATACTCGGCATCGCGCGGATTGTCCCACATACGCGTGAGACTGGGTAAGGAAGCAAGGAACACGTCGGTCCTCAACGTCGTAAGTTCCTCCTTCGAATCTGGAATGACCACCTCGACCTGCGTATTGGCCGAAAGCGACACAGGCTCATCCAGGACCACCTTCTCTCCGTCATAGTGAGCGGATACGTGACGCATAACCTATCCTTCTTTTCAAAGTGGGTAGCGTTGATAGAACTGTTTTATTGGCACCCTCGAAGCCTGTCAACTCAGCTCGTTGTATTGTATTGACTGCGATAAACCACACGTGTGACACAATAGGGATACATTCCAGCCGGCTGCTCAAACAGACTATCCAGCAAGGCCGCAGCGACCTATCACTTACAAGGGGTGGCGGGGATGATCCCAACTACGCGCGTCGAACGATAGACATGCTCCCTCCAAGCTTGCTCGTTATCTCTCTAGGGATGGGGGCTGATTGATCTTCCACTGCGCGCGTCCAACGAGGGCCTTCTCAGGCCGCGCGTTGCGCGAGCACAGAAGATCATCAGCCTCCATCCCCTCCTCTGTTCCGCGAGCAAGGGGATTGTCCCAGCTACCCCGCTCCCTTTTCAGCAACCTCCCGGCAGGACAGTCAAAACGACTGTCCGGCTAGGCCGCAGCGAGCGAAGGGCCGAGTCGTACTTTTGGGGTACGTCGAGGGTCTGAGCGATGCGAGAACGACGCCGGCGGTCGTTTTCACCGTCCTGCCTAGAAGAAGGCCATGCTGGCATACGTCACCGTCGAATTATACTGGTCCGTGATCCCGCGGTCGTAGCGTAAGACCTGCCCGCTCTCAGCTTCGATCAACCGCAGTAAGGAGTAAATGGGGGAGAAGCCGGAGATCCGGCGCTGGTCCTGTTCTTTCCTGATGTAGTTGGCAAATGCTTCCGGCTGCCGCTCCTCCACCGGCTTCAACATTTCCAGATCGAACTGCATGCAGCGATGAAAGGAGAAGTCCGTCGGAGGCGCCTTGTCTCCATAGCGCATGCCCAGATGCGCCAGCTCTCCCGCCGCGATTACGCAGTAAGACCTGCCTGATTGCGTGAGAACCTCTCGAAGTCCGGTCAAGAACTGGTCGACCGATTGGCGCACGGTCGGATCTGCCAGGCTCGCAGCAGAAAATGCACTCAAGATCGGCACGATGGTAAAGGGCTTCTTACTCCCCACGATGTCCTGAAGAAAGGGGAGCTGGAACTCTATCGCCTGCTCGGCTTGGTGGCAGAGATCGTCCTCGAAGAAAGCCGGGAGCTTGGCCTTAAGCTGACTCAGAATCGGTTGATCGGCGGACACGACCCCGAGAGGTGTCTCGAAATCCTTGTCTGTCGCGGCAAACACATAGTCCAATCCAGCTGAGGCCGTGCCGATGATGACGAACAGATCAGGCTGTTCCGCATCTTGCAGCTCTTTATAGGCCCAGGCATAGATCGACCCAGCCTGCTTCAAGTCGTAGGTCGGGGCGACGAGGCCTTTAATCTTTTTTCCCGCATGCTCTGATGGTTTGAAGTCCGGCCCTTCCTTCGACGTAAAAAATCCATCGACTTGTTTTTTCAGCTTTGCGCCGTCAGCCTCATACCCCCGCCCGGCAAAGGCGGCGCGGCGCAGCGGGCTCTGGCGATAGGCCTCCCTTGCTAGCCGGCGAGCGTCCTCGGCACGCTGACCTTCCAAGAACAACTTCTCATTCAGGTCGGAGACCAGCTGTTCCATCTTGCTGGGGACGAGAAACTCGCCGAATCGTTTGAGATAGAGCGCTCCGATTTCAGCCAGCGAATGCTCGCCATCGAAATGCTGAATGATGAAAAAATAGTTGAGCGGCAGCACGAGCTTTTCTTTGCTCAGTCCAGTTGGATCCCAGAGAACCATGTATTGTTCCTCACCTTCTTTAATCGGCGAGAATTGGAGATTTCGTAGAGCGGGGTACTGTCTGGGATCGTTCATGGTGGTGGTAGTCATGCGGCTCCTTATTGGAGCGGCCATTGTAACGAGGGGATCGCGCTAGCTGCAACCGCTGAGCTGGTTCGGCTAGTCTATCTGGTCTGTTCGGTCTGTCTGGTCTATCTCGTCGATCTGGTTAGCTTCGTTCAACCAGACACACAAGACAGACTGAATAGACCAGACAGACCTACTTTTCTTCGGGTGGATGGCTTCTGAACCGGCGAGCCATCACCACCAACATGAGGATGGTCAAACCTGCTAGCCAGAAGCTCGGTCTGCCATAGGAGGGATCGGTGAATTCGATGAGATCGGTCAATCGTCCGATCAAGAGCGACATGCGGGCCATCACGGTGTAACCGAATGCCGCACCGAAGGCGATCATTAGAAATATGATGCCCGTGCGGGCCACGACCTTGCCGGGCCCCGTATGCTCGACGGAGAAGAAGAAATAGAACAGCACGGAGCTGACGCCAATCAAAATAATGATGATGTTCAGGCTGCTGGAAGGATTCAGGAGACTCCAAGTAAAGGTCACACCTTCTCCCGGCACCAACGTCAGTAGCGGGCGGACCGTATCCTCGATCTGTTTCAAGATAAACGACGAGATCGTCCGCGGGATAGCGAGCCCTGACCCGACGCCCACAATGAAGGCAAACGCGTAGCGCGAGATCCAAGCAGCTTTCGGGACATAGCGCGTGAGCATGAGCATCCCGATGGCGACTGGAACCAACAGCGCCCACTCCCCGTTCTCGACGATCGGCTTCCAGATGAGCTGCACGACCACGGTGTCGTAGGTCTTGATGATCGTGTACCCGACCGACACGCCGACGTAGAGGTTCTCCGCCAGTTTGAAGAGCGGGTTGTCTTTATAGAGAAACGTGAAGATAAAGAGCGTCAGCCCCGTCGCCACCCACGCCCCGATGATCAATTCAAACGGCATATCAGTTACTCGCTCAACCTAGACCTTGACCTTGACCTGCCCCTAAGCCTCTCAGCTTGCGCGATGAGAAATAGAACAGGTTACACATGATGACCAGCACAATGATGGCAAGATGCGTAGCCGATTGGGCATCCATACCGGCAATGGCCTTGCCCTTCTGGTCGATAAGGATTTCGTATTCCGCTGCGCCGCGTAGACCGCCGATCAGGCCGTTGATCTGCCCGCTGCGCAACAGGGGATAGAGCCCCGGCGCCATAACGCCCGTACAGCCGCCGCCGAGCTCAAACTTGTATTTGTCCTTGCCGAATACATACCAGGCTTCCACGCCAGGATTGCCGGCGCCCAGGCTGACGGCATAGTTCACATCGCGCAGGTTCGCAACGCCTTGCAGGACTGGCAGGCCTTTCGTAGGTTTGCCGTTGTAGTCAGCAGGGAAGGCGCCATAGAGATCTTGTCCCATGTTGATGATGACGGCGGTCCCGCCTGGACTCCAGCCGAGGAACACATAATCCTTCCCGCTCTCCTTGCCCATCTCGCGGGCAACCTGCGTGACGATCTGGTCAGCCAGGCCGGTGCCGGAGACCCAGAGCGTCATCGCAATCACGCGGAGGTTCTTCCTGAAGGCATGGCGCAGCAAGGAAATCGATTGGGGTTGCAGTTCGGGCTTCGACGCAGGGTCGAAGTCCAGCGAGAGCAGGAACACGGACCCTTCAGGGAGCGACTCGATGTGGTCATAGACCCCGCGAACCTCTTGCGAAATCCTGATCGGCAGCCCGACCGGATAGAGCAGCGGCAAGAGCGTACAGATGCCGATCACCAGAAAGATGATCCGCCTATCGATCTTCAGCATGCGTTCAGCGAAAGTCATCGTGAGACCGTTACTCGTGAATCGTTAACCGTTAATCGGCTTTCTTTTTCGTTTAACGAATAACATTGAACGTATAACGTCATTCCTTTCCCCCTCCAAGATACGACCGTTCCTTGCCGAAGATGATCTTGATGGAGAGCGCGACTGTGCCGAGGCTCACGCCGATCAGAATCGCCCGCCGCACCGACGCATTCAGCACGTTCAAGATCCACTGAGACAAGTCACCGCTGATCGGAATCAGATATTCTCCGAGCGGGACACGTCCCATCATGACGATCACCGCAGCAATGAGCAGCACCGCCGCCTCGCGGCTCCGCGCGCGGAACGACCGATAGGCAGCCGAGGCGATGAAAAAGGCGAGAATGGCGAACATCGTCCCCTGCAGCGGGACCATCACGAAGTTATAGATCCATCCGAAGGCCGTCATGGCGCCGTCGACGGCTTCCTTGCCGTTCGACCAAAATCCGACCGCAATGGTGCCCAGCATGCCGACATAGAGGACGAAACTATAGCCCCAGCCTTCTTCCTTCCGCCGGATCTTGACGGCATGGACGTGGAACAGGCTGCTGACGCCCAGCACCAGAGCGAAGCCTCCAATGATCTGGAGCCACTTCGTGACGGAGGTCAGCATCTGCTCCGAAGCCGGATGCGGCACATAGTATTGCGCCGCCATCGCCAGCCCGGCGATGAGCGTAATCAGGAGCGGAACCTGTCGGCGTAGGAAGATCATTTCACATCCCTGAAAAAGTCCAGAAATAATTTCGGCCACTGCGCGTCGAGCATCACCCCGAGGGTGGCCAGGATGGTCCCGATGCCGAGTACACAAAGGATCAGCGCCTTGCCGATGTCTTGTCCGCGCAGCGTGCCGACCTGAACCGGTTCTCTGGAGAGATAGGCGCTGGCAGCGTAGAGCTCCTCCCCGATCAAGGTGTAGTCGCAAGTCGTGACGAAGAACGGCAGCTGGTGATCGGAATCCGTTCCCGCGATTTGGATCGCGCCGGTACTCGCGCCCGTTTCTGTCAACA
>CAMDRK010000116.1 GCA_945906715.1 Nitrospira lenta | reverse complement strand
GGGCGCATCATGCGCCCGACGCTATATCCTAGCAACAGCCTCTTGAAGATGAAAAATTTGAGGCTAATGACTGGGCCGTTCGATCTGCTAAGTCTTAGAGGTTGCTCAGCTGGCAATGTTAGTGTGGGAGGGATCTACTACATTGATCAGTTACTTGAGGTATCCATGCAAAATAACTGAAAATAATAAGTTATAATGTTACGGATTTTTTTGCAGCCTGGATGGCAAGCTCCTCTGGTATGAGGTAGCGCCGTGGCCCTAAAATCGCCGTGCCTATGCGCACGGTGGTTGCGCCTTCGGCGATGGCGATGTCCATATCTTCCGACATGCCCATGGAGAGCGTGTCGAGTTCGTACCCATCCTTCTTGAGCCGATCGTACAGTTCCCAGAGCATGTGGAACTGGCTGCGTTGCAGAGCCGTGGCGGTCGTAAGTTCCGGAACTGCCATTAGTCCGCGTAATTTCAGGCGGGGGAGGCGCACGACATGGGCTGCCAGCTGGGCTAGCTCTTCAGGCGCGACACCACTTTTACTCGCTTCTCCACTGACATTCACCTGTAGGCAGATTTGCAGCGGCGGTAGCGATGCGGGCCGGTCTTTGGCCAAGCGGTCTGCTATCTTTATCCTGTCCACACCGTGAACCCAGACGAAGTTCTCTGTAATGCGCTTGGTCTTATTGCTTTGGATCGGGCCGATGAAATGCCACTCAATCGGCAGATCGGTCAGAGCCGGCATTTTCGCCAGCGCTTCCTGCAGATAGTTCTCGCCAAAAACCGTTTGTCCTGCCTGCCAGGCCTCCCGCACTCGCTCGGGTGGTTGGGTTTTACTGGCGACCAGCAGCGTGATCTCGTCCGGTGATCGTCCGGCTGATTGCGCTGCTTTGGCAATGCGGTCTTTGACGGCTTGCAAGCGTGAGGCGACTGTGGTGGTCGGTTCCATCAGCGGTACAGGTGCTCCCGTGTGAGAGGCATGGTGTTATTCAATCCGTTCGTGAAGAGGACGTGGTAGAGCCGCATGTCTCCATAGCGAAAGTTGGCAATGCAACCGTTGAGAAACATCCGCCACATACGCACGAAGGAGGCATCGTACAGGGCCTCGATCTTTTTGGCGTGGACCTCGAATCGTGCGCTCCACTCTTCAAGCGTTCGTGCGTAGTGCACGCGAAGGTTTTCGATGTCCGTCGGAATGAGTTTGACTTCGCACATGGTTCGTACGATTTCGTCGAGTGTGGGAATGTATCCGCCAGGAAAGATGTATTTCAACGTCCAGGGGTCGCCCGCCACCGGCCGCTCCTGTCCGATGGTGTGGAGCAGCCCGATGCCTCCGGGTTTCAAGATTGACTGTAACTTCTCCATAAATGTCGGAATGAATTGCTTCCCCACATGTTCAAACATGCCAACTGAAACGAATTTGTCGAATTTGCCCTCAATCCTTCGATAGTCCTCCAGCACGATCGAAATCTCTTTCGAAAGACCCTCTCGCTTCAGGAGATCGTTTGCATACTCGACTTGCTGTTTGGACAAGGTGTAGCCGACGCCGCGCACGCCATAATGCTTCGCGGCATAGGTCAGCATGCCACCCCAGCCGCAGCCAATGTCAACCAGGGTTTCTCCTGCCTTCAACTGAAGTTTCCGGCAAATGTGTTCGTATTTCTGTTGCTGCGCTTGCTCGAGCGTGTCGTTCTCATAACGGAAGTAGGCACAGGAGTAGGCCATGCTCTCGTCAAGCCACAGCCTATAGAAGTCATTCCCACGGTCATAGTGGTGGGCCACGTGTTTCGTCGAACGCGAGAGCGTGTTGAGCGATACCTGGCGCAAGTGTTTGATGGCGAGCTTGGCTTTCAACCCGATAGGCAGATTGAGGATTGCATCGTCCGCTCCAAAGCGGAGCAATTGTGTCAAATCACCCTCGACCTGAATATCTCCTGCCATATACTCTTCGCCGAAGCCCAACGACCCACTTTCGAGCGCATGCTCTGCCGCGCGTTCTGTGGCGATGGTGAGAATGAACTGTGGTTCACCGGCGCCATACGATTTTTTGACTCCATCCCAAAACTGGATTTGAAATGACACCTCTTTCGCATGATTACTCAGCGCTTCGAAGAGTTGCTCGAATGTTTTTCGCATGATCGTCCTCTTCAGGAGTTTGTAAATAGAGGTTTGCTTTTGAGGGGGAGGCGTGAGTCTCCCTGAAAAGCCCCAAGAAGCGCCTGTGATTAGCTCTTTCCCAGGCCCTTGTCAAGCGGCCCATCGGTGTTTAGGCGGAGGGGGTGCAGGCTAAGCGATGGGGATGGCCTGTTGGCAGATAACTCCGCTGAAAAAACTGGGTCAAAAGAAACGAGATCAGCAGGGGTGACAGTCAGCCAAGATCATTTCTATCGCATGGGGGTTGTTTTTTATCGAAAAATAGCTGACAATGCTGACCAACCATCAGTCAGCAGTAAACCGGTCAACTGACTCAATAACAACAATAATAAGAGGCTTAGCGATGAAATTAAAAAACATGCTGTGGGTCGCACTTGTATTGGCTATCCCGGCCAACGTGTTTGCGTATGGTGACGGCGGATCTGGTACAGGAATGTGCCAGAAGCTTAATTTCTCCGAGTTCATACCAGCCAATAATTCAGAAGTAGCCCAACAGTCGGGATTTTCATTTTTTGCCACCGGCGCAGCCTATCCGAACGGCATTAAGGTTACGGTCCGAGGCCAGTCTGTACCAGTGACCGTGACCGCTCATAAAGACGGATATAAGGTAACCGGCAAGCTTCCTGAGATCCCATCGGGAGGGTTCGCAAAGGTTAATATTGAAGCTCGCGGCGTCAATCAATGTGAAGTCACCGGCGGATGGCTACTGAAAGTTAATCAGTAATCCCGAACCGGTGTAGGTGACGATTCGATTTTTCGAGAATCGCCATAGTAGGCCGGAAATTTTCCTTGTGGTTTGTCAGGGGGTCAGCTCAGGCTGGCCCCCTTTCAGTTTTCTGAAGGCATTCATGAACGTGTCCTGAACAAGGTCTTTATCCTCATCTTTTACCTACCTGCTAGCCGCATGATTCAATTGCTTTGGTAGATACGGTCGAATGCAGCCAGGGCCGGTCCAGACCATGATGGTCGGAACCGGCCCTGGCTTTATCTCGTGACTGCTTATGCGATCGGGGGTAATTCAACGGAGCCGGTGATTCGCCAATAGCGACACCGGCTCCGTTTCAGTCCTATTGAGGAAAGGAATTTGGCGCTATGGCCTGTTGCCAGCCTTCGCCATTCAGTGTGCGAAGAAACTCCACGAGATCCTTCTTCTCTTGGTCCGTCAGTTCGAGCGGAAGGATCAACGGATCCTGGTGTGGATTCTTGGCGCCACCTTGATTGTAAAAGTTCACAACTTCGTTGAGATTTTTGAAGCGGCCATCATGCATGTAGGGTGCGCTTCGGGAGATCTCTCGCAAGGTCGGGGTTTTAAAGGCGCCGATATCCTCGGCATTCTTGGTCACCATGTAACGACCGAGATCGACCTTGTTGTCGTCCCAGCCGATTCCGAGGTTGTGAAACTTTTCGTCGGTGAAGTTGAATCCGGAGTGGCACTTCGTGCAGCGAGCCTTGTCCCGGAACAGGAGGAGGCCACGCTGGGCCTCTTGTGAAATGGCGCCGGCTTCTCCGCCCTGATCGAATCTGTCTGCGGGACTGTTGCCGGAAAGGACGGTGCGCTGGAAGCTGGCGATAGCCTTGCCCACGTTGCCGATCGTGATGTCTTCGCCGAAGGTTTGCAGGAAGAGGGCGTTATACCCTGGGATCTTTTTCATCTTCGCAACCATCACGTCGTAGTTAACAAAACCGTGTTCGATTGGATTCGTGAAGGGGCCGATGGATTGATCTTCCAATGTGGCGGCCCTGCCGTCCCAAAATTGAACGCTGCTGAACACGCGGTTAAAGGATGCCGGCGCGCTACGGCCGCCCTTTTGGCCCTTGATGCCGGTGGAGACTGGTTGGCCGTCGGTAAAGCCTTTTTGCGCCAGGTGGCAACTCGCACAGGCGATCGTGTTGTCAGCCGATAACCGCCTGTCGAAGAATAGGGCTCGGCCTAACTCGACTTTCTGGGTTGTCATGGGATTATCGGGAGTAATGACCATGGCACTTTGTTCCAAGCCTAAAGGAATCTTGAACTTGTACTCGGTTGACATCACGGCATTCGCGCCTGGCGCCACGATCCAGGACGAGAGCATCGCCACTGAGCCGATGGCCAAGGCTCCGAGGAAGCTCTTGCGCAACAGAGAGGAACCTCCGACTGCCTGTCGGAGTTGGGTTTTCAGTACGGCTGGCTTCATTGGGGCTCCTTTCGTTTGGGTTGTCATGAGGTGTGGCCTTTGCCCTTGATTGGTTTTCAGTCGTTTCTGGGTTGTAACCGCGGAAGATCAAAGGATTCGAGACTTTGAGGTGATGAGCAAGTTTTCATGGCGCGAATCGTAGCTAGCATGTTCTTTCTTTGCAAGTTCTTTTTTTTTCAGCTTTGCTCCTTATTACACTGTTATCGATCTGCCCTCTGACAGACTGGTTGGACGTCATTGGCTCGAAGTACGCGCTTCTTCTATCAGCGCTGCAAGCTCCGGAGGAATCGGCATGCTCTTGAAGGGGTTGACGTTTGTGCCGCCTGTATTTCCCCGCGGAACCAGGCCTACAGCAGTGCTGATGGCAGCGCCGGCGATGCGCAGCAGCTGACCCAAACATTCTCGGACGTTGCGCTGACGGATCCCCCAGAGAAACATGTGCCAATGCGCGCGAACATGCTCAATCGTTGATGCCTGCCCAAGTATGTGGGCACGTTCCAGGTGTGAGAAGGCGATGGCTGGTTGCCCTTGTGCGGCGGCTTGATATGCGGAAAAAATCTCACGTTCCACGTATGGACGAATGCGGTGGCCGAACTCGCTCACTCATACCTCCTTGCCGCTGGACCCATGAGAAACGAGAGGGGTCCGCTTTGTAGCCCGACTGCTTTCGTGCATGCTAACCAGCCACAAACTTCAGCGACGCACCGTTGATGCAGTAGCGTAGGCCAGTTGGTTTGGGGCCATCCTTAAAGATATGTCCTTGATGCCCCTCGCAACGGGCGCAGTGGACTTCGGTTCTGGGAAAGATCAATTTGTAATCGGTAGTGGATTCGACAACTTTGGGGTCGATCGGTTGCCAAAAGCTAGGCCAGCCGGTTCCACTGTCGAACTTGTGCTCAGACGAATAGGCCGGGAGGTCACAGCCAGCGCAGTAATAGATGCCGGTTCTTTTGTTGTCGTGCATGTTATCGGTAAAGGGGCGTTCGGTGTTTTCCTGCCGCAGGACTCCGTAGGCCATCGGGGCGAGGAGTTTCTTCCATTCCTCATCGGTCTTCACAACCTTGACAATCTGACCGATCTCAATCTTTGGCGGCATAGTTGTGCTCCTTTCTTGTTGGGTTGTTCCAACGGTGAGTCGAGGAACCGGAAGTATCCTTACATATGGATCGGTTCGAGGTCCATGGCCGCTTAATGTTAGCGATCGACAAAGATTCCACCCTGGGGATGGAAGAAGAGTTTCCCATTGCCGGGGCGAACAGCGTCCGGCATTAACACGTCAGGTGGCAGCCTATAGGTATCTTTGCCGTCGAGATCGAAGAACCCTGCGACACTCTTTTCTGCTGAGTCTCCGAAGCCCGATGGGGCTTGGTACTGGTCCGTCCCTCCATCGTCGATGAAGAGCCCCCAACTTGCATAGTCGGCTCGTCCGAGACCGCTTGAGTGGTTGAAATCATAGGTGTCCCGGCCGTTTCCTGCATCGATCATCAGGCTCACGCTGCTGTCCCAGGCTACTCCTCCATTGTAAAATGGGCCGGAGGAACCGTAATGATCGTCTCCCTGCCGGTCGATGAAGAGGCCGACCCCGTAATGGGCGGAGGCGCCATGTCCATAGCGAGCGGCATGGTGCTCATCGTCGCCATCCAAGTCTAATTTCATCCCGGCGCCGAAAAAGTAGCCTTGCCCCTGTGAGAAGTTCGCGCTTTCGTAATGGTCGCGCCCTTCGATATCCAATAAGATTCCCCAACCGCCGGCCAAGCTATGGGTCTGCCACTCGATTTTCTTTGTCAGAATCCGTTGCCCAGATCCGGCGCCCAGCCCGAAACAGTCGAATTGATAGAGGGGATCGCCCGGTTTCCCATTAGGGGCGTCTTGCGCATTATAGGCGCTGGGATAGGTGTCGCCGCATTGATAATGGTCGTTGCCGGAGATATCGATGACGGCGCCGACGCCCAGGGGGCCGCCGAATCCGATGGCGAAACCATAACTGGTATAGCGGTCGTTCCCTGCCGCATCGAGCAAGAGGCCGAGCCCTCCTATCGCTGCGCCTTGGGTCAAGCGGTTGCCCATGTAGACATCGTCGCCGTTTGTGTCGAATAAGATTCCGAGTCCGCCGAATCCAGCGCCTCCCGACCCCATACCGAGCTGGTAGACATCGTTGCCGTTGTGATCGATTAGCAGCCCCACCCCCAGCCGTCCGGTGGCCAGCCCGAGAGGAGCCCCGGCATAGGTATCGTCTCCGTTGAGATCGATGACGACGGCATTGCCCTGATCTTCGTTGACAGACGAGGCAATCATGCCTCGGTAGAGATCGTTGCCCCCCACATCGATTATCAGTCCGATGTATTTGTCTAGTTCATAGGTATTCGGTCCAGGGCCGCCAATGACAATCAGTCCATAGGATGTTTCTTGGACCAACAGGACGTCACCGGTCACGCCGGGAGGAACGGCGGAAGCCGGCAGGGGTTTTGTCCATGCCGCGGCAACCTGCTGAAGCCAGCGCTCATTGGCGAGGCGCGCGAGGACCTGGGCCGCTGCAATGAGGCTGGCATAATCGACCTGTCCTTCGAGCAGTTCGGCAAACCGGAGATCGGCTTTGATTCGCGCGCCCGTCCGGTCTGACAGGTTTGAAACTTGTGGAAGGAAGTGTTCGGCTATCGATCCTGCATGCAGAAACAGAAAACGCCGTTCTGCCTCGGTCAAATTCTTGAGCGCCTTGTCTCGATGGAGAGATGCATGCTCCAAGCTTCCGACCAGGAAGGCCAGGAGCTCTTTATGTGAAGAGTTTGTCGGTAGAGGAATCGGCTTGTAGAAAGTGGAGGTGCGATCCATGCCGGCTTCCAGCACATCGAGGAGGGCCGGAAGATTGATGGATCCTCCCGCTGCCATTTCAGCCAGTAAGAGCCCCTGGCGCTCCAAATCCGTCAGACCGCCCCAGGGCTGTTTGAGCGCCTCGACTATGAGGCGCCGTTTGAATTGCGCCGGAACTTTCTCGACTGTTTCATGCGCAGACAGCAGGTCTCTGTGACGTAATCCGCTGAGTTGCTCAAAGTCCTTTCTGACAGTCGGCGTCAGCTGATCGAGTACCGATTGGTGGTTGTGACTGTTTGTCGAAGACTGTGGGGTAATCGATGCGAAGAGACCCTGCAGGGCGCTGCAGCCGGGAAGCGACAAGAAGAGGAACAGAGCGGAAAGAAGCAACAGGGGTCGAGTCATGGTTCATGTTTCCAGTGTAGGTGAGGCGGTGCCCTCTGCTATTTTGATGTAGGAATCGGCTTGCGCATCGATCCCGAGACAATTACAAATTCGTACAAGCGACATTCCAATGGACCATTGAATAGGGGAATGCGTTTCGAAGGCGCGAGGCCGATCAATTTCGG
>CAMDRK010000115.1 GCA_945906715.1 Nitrospira lenta | reverse complement strand
TGCCTCAGAATTTGCCCAAGCTCGGAGCATCAAGACGGGCTAAATGAGTGTTTTGAGTTCTGAGTTTTGAGTTCTGAGTTTTTGGTTCTGGGTGAGAGGCGGACGGAATAAGTGGAACGGGCAGGACGGACGAAGGTTCGAGGTTATTGGAACTCAGAACTTTGTGTCGCGCCTGTCGCGCCACTCCGTGAGAGGGTACAGGATGACTCGCATGCTCCCAATCCTCATCAGCCTTGCACTCCTCGCCTGGTTCGATCTCCACACCGCCGCCGCTGAATCCGCCGCATTTAAATCCAACGATTCACCGGGCCTCCGTATGCTGGAGGAAATGCAAACGGTTATTACGGACCTCGCTGAGTCGGCAAAACCGTCGGTCGTGAATCTCATTCCTCTGTCCGGACCAGGACGTGGGCGTGAACTTTCGCAGGAACGGGCTCCCAATGCTTCCGGATCGGGTTCCGGCGTCGTCATCGATCCTGACGGGTACATCATCACGAACAACCATGTCATCGGCGATGCGACGGAAATCGAAGTTCGTTTTTCTGATAAGTCGAAACTGATTTCACAGGTTGTCGGAAAGGATCTCGATACCGACATCGCCCTCCTCAAGGTGACCGCCGGCCATCCCCTCCCAAGCGCAAAATTTGGGGATTCATCTACCGTGCGAGTCGGCCAATGGGTACTCGCTGTGGGGAACCCTTTCGGACTCGATCGGACAGTCACACTCGGCGTCGTCAGCGGGATCGGCCGGGAGAACATCAATCTCTCGCGCTATGAAAATTTTATTCAGACGGACGCCTCGATCAATCCCGGCAATTCAGGTGGCCCGCTCTTCAACCTGCGCGGGGAAATTATCGGCATCAATACCGCCATCATTAACTTCGCCCAAGGAATCGGTTTTGCGATTCCCTCCAACATGGCCAAACAAGTGATGCAACAATTGCTGACGCAGGGACGGGTGACCAGGGGCTGGCTGGGTGTCGGCATCCAACCGCTCACGGTGGAGCTGGCACGCAAGTTTGGCGTCAAGGAAGGCGAAGGGGTGTTGGTCAATGAAGTCTTCGAAAAGGATCCGGCTGCGGCAGCCGGCATCAAACCCGGAGACATTGTGACCCGTATTGACGGCACCGTGATCGACACGCCGAACCGCCTCTCTCGCGTCGTAGCGGGATTGCTTCCGGGCTCGACGGCAAAAGTTGAGATCGTTCGAGATCAGCAGCGTTTGCTGCTAGACGTCTCCCTCAGAGAACGTCCTGCGCAGGCTGTGATCACCTCGCTCCCTCAAGGACGCGCTGAAGTCAAGCTGGGCTTCGATGTGCAAAATCTGACGCCTGGTCTTGCCGATACATTCAAACTGCAGGAAAGCCGCGGCGTGATCATCAGCAAAGTGGAGCCCGGAAGCCTCGCCCAATCGGAAGGCCTTCACGAAGGTGATCTCATCAAGGAAGTGAACCGTGTCGATGTGGGATCGGTCGGAGAATTCAGCAGCGCTATTTCCAAACTCCGGCGTGGCGAAACAATCCTGCTCCGCGTGCTGCGAGAAACCCGCGCGTTCTATGTCGTGCTCAAATCGACCGACTAGCCCGGGCTGTCTGGTCTATTCGGTCTATCTGGTCTGTCTCGTCTGTCGGGTCTATTTTGTCAGAGATGTCTATTCCGTCTGTCTAGTCAACTGATCGCATGGGCAAGACCCACCGAACAGACCAGAGAAACCGAATAGACCAGACAGACCAGATAGACGAGACAGACCGAATAGACTAGAGCAATCAGTGCGGCATCGCATGCGTCTCCACCTTATGCGCCTCAACGATTCGAACTGCAAGTTCACGTGGCACTTCATCGTATCGCCAAAATTCCATTGTATAACTGCCGCGGCCTGCCGTGAGTGAGTTCAGCGTCGTGGCATATGTGAGCATCTCCGCCAATGGAACATGGACCGTGATCTGCTCCGTATGGTCTCGTGCCTCCACGTGGAGAATCCGCCCTCGGCGCGCATTTAAATCCCCGATCACGCTTCCGATGTGATCGGCCGGCGCCTCAACCTCCACCGTCATGATCGGTTCTAACAGGACAGGATGAGCCGTCTCCAAGGCCTTCTTGAACCCTATTGACGCCGCGACCTTAAACGCCATCTCAGATGAATCGACCGCATGGTACGACCCATCGTACACGGCAACCCGGCAATCGACGATAGGAAACCCCGCCAAGCTTCCGTGATGCATGGCTTCGACGACACCTTTCTCCACGGCAGGGATAAAGTTTCGTGGAATGGCTCCACCGACGACTTTATTTTCGAAGCGGAATCCCTCCCCGCGTGGAAGAGGCCCGAGTTCCAGCCAGCAATCGCCATACTGGCCATGCCCGCCGGTTTGCTTCTTATATTTCCCCTGAGCCTGTGCCGTACTGCGTATCGTTTCGTGATATGGAATTTTCGGCATATGCAGCACCACTTCCGCACCGTACTTGCGGCGCAATTTTTCGAGCGCAAGATCGATGTGCCACTGGCCCATCCCGCTTAATACCATTTCCTTCGTATCGGCATGCCGCGAGAATTCGAGGGTCGGATCTTCTTCGATCAACTTATGCAAACCAAGACTGACTTTTTCGATGTCGGCACTGGACTTCGGCTCGATGGCAAAAGACAACACAGGGCGCGGCAGCGCCGTTTTCTGATAACAGACGGGCGCCTGTTCGTCGCAGAGCGTGTCGCCGGTTTGCGTATCTTTGAGTTTTCCGATTGCAACGATGTCCCCTGCGCCGGCAGAAGACAGGGCGACATGTTTCTTCCCCGTCACCGCATAGAGATGCCCGCATTTTTCTCTGCTGTTCCGGGAACTGTTGAACACGGTGGAGTCTGCGTGAAGAACCCCCGATAAGACTCGTAAAAATGACAGTCGCCCGACGAACGGGTCGATCAGCGTCTTGAAGACGATCCCGGAAAACGGGTCTTCTCGAACGGCACGGCGAGAGACCGCTGCGCCCGTATCCGGATGCAGCCCTCCCAACGGGGCATTCGACGCCCGATCCATAGGAGATGGCAGTATATCGACGATTGCATTGAGAAGCGGAACGATCCCGATATTGTCGATGGCGGAACCGCTGTAGAGGGGGACAATCTTGCCGGTCTGGACTCCAAGGCGCATTCCATCAATTAACTCCTCCTGCGTCAATTCCCCCATTGTGAGGTACTGTTCTAATAGCCGGTCATCACGCTCAGCCACCCCCTCATGAACTCGTTTCCGCGCATTGCCCATCGTCTCCCGCTCTTTCTCCGGAACCGGCAACGGCTGAATCGCAGGGGTCTCCTTGCGCGAAGTGATGAGGCGTTCCTGAACAAGGTCCAGCACGCCGGCGAGCTGACCGCCGCTGCGATAGGGCAATGACATCGGTAGTGGCACAATCCCCAGATCGCGTTGACATATCGCGAGAACTTCATCGAGGGAGGCGCCGTCATTATCTAATTGATTGAGAAACAGTAGACAGGGTAAGCCATGTGCTGTGACGCGAGACCAGACTCTGACGAGTTCGCTTCGAATTCCCGATGAAGCGCCTACCACCAGGATGACGGCGTCTACCGCGCGCAAGGCCATAGTCGTCTCCCCGATCAGGCTCAATGCGCCAGGAGGGTCGACGAGGTTGATGGTGGTGTGATTCCAGAAACAACGGAGGAGACTGGTACTGACGGAACTGCGCCGGTGCAATTCTTCCGGCTCGAAGTCTGAGACGGTCGTGCCTTGTGCGACCGACCCGAGGTGAGGAACAGTCCCGGTGGCAAAGAGTATCGCCTCAGCCAGTGAAGTCTTTCCGGCACCGGCATTGGAGATCAAGACCACATTTCTGAGTGACTCCCTGTGTGGTTCGCTCATGGGGCCCTCCTTTTAGTTTATTTGGTCTGTCTCGTCTGTCCGGTCTATCTGGTCGGAGAGGTCTATTCTGTCTTTCTTGCCAACTGATCGCACGGGCAAAACCCACCGGACAGACCAGATAGACAAGATGGACCTCATCAACCAGATAGACCAAGCTTTTTACATCACTCTAGCTCTCCTTTTGCTCCCACGCCGACGTCATGGTTTGTCAACCAGCCTTGATCGGCAAAGCTGACATAGCGTCCATCGCCAACGACGAGATGGTCAAGAACCCGAATGCCCAGGACTTCCCCTGCTGATACCAAACGCGCCGTTAGAATGCGATCTTCCTGGCTAGGTGTTGGATCGCCACTGGGATGGTTGTGCAGAAAGATTACTGCCGCTGCAGATTCCCGTACCGCGAGGGTGAAAACTTCACGTGGATGAACAATGCTAAGCGTTAAGCTGCCTTCCGATACCGTGGCGTCACGCATGATGGCATGCTTGGCATCCAGTAAAACGACTTTGAAAATTTCGTGACGCAGGTCACGCAAGGTTGGATGGTAATGGGTGAAGAGATCACGGCTGGATGTAACTTTGGTTCCTTTGGTCAGCGGAGCTGCGAGGGCACGTTTCCCCAGTTCAAGGGCAGCCTTCAGTTGTGCCGCTTTGGCCTCCCCTACACCTGGGATCGCACAGAGTTCTTCGATTCCGCATCGTGCAAGTCCGGCGATATCTCCAAGCCGATTCAGGATATCCATCCCGACTTGCACCGCTGAAGACCCCTGACGGCCGACTCGAAGGAGAATCGCCAGGAGTTGGGCGTTGGTAAGCGCATGAGGGCCCTCTGTGAGCAGTCGTTCGCGCGGCCGTTCCGTTTCAGGCCAGTGCGAAATGCCTTGCCCTCCTTTATTGCCGGCCACTTACCCTCCCAGGACAAATAAATGACACTCTGAACGTTTTTGTACTAGCGATAGCCCCCTTAGTTGCCTATTCCAAACAAATACGTACCTCTAAACTGTTGAAATTACGTATAGCGATCCATTGGTGCAGTACTTGCTTTGCAACGCCTGCAGCAGCTCACCGCAACCCTGGGAGGATTCGATGGAATGTCCGAAGTGTAAAGGCCTCATGATGCTCGAGCGGTTCTCCGATTTCTTCTTAATCTTCTATGCCTGGAAATGTATCAACTGCGGCGCAATCATCGATCGCACCATTTCAAATAATCGGCGAAAGAGCTTGGCCGCTCGTAAGCCCCAGGAAGTGGCGACTCGCTAGCATAAATCATTGTAGTTCCTGTCTAGACGAGTCGGCCGTTTCCATCGCCACGGATGGCCAACAATTTTATCGTGATACCCTGCCACTCCTACTCTTAGGTTGTCCTATCGTCAGGCGCATTATAGGCCACAGGCTCCAAGGTCGTCAAAATACTTCCATTCTTATTGCCCAATCTTTCTAGTCTCTTCTTTGCCCCACGCCATCTGCATTTAGGCGCTGGATTTCGCTTCGGCAGCACTCTCCTTGACCCTTTCAAAAACGCTATGTTAGAGTCACAAGCTCCTAAAAGGGGCAACGGGGTAGAGGGGTAAGAGGCTACCCCCGCATTCGTGCTTTGCGAGATCATGTATAGCCTTCAGCCTGAAGGCCTGAGTAGTTCCTTAAATCTATGCGTGTTATTGCCGGATCCCACCGGGGTCGCCGCTTGAGAGGGCCGGAAGGAAATGCACTGCGTCCCACATCCGATAAGGTTCGCGGGGCTCTTTTTTCAATTCTTGGAACCCAGATAACAGGAAGTCGCTTTCTTGATTTGTATGCAGGTACGGGAGCCGTCGGGATTGAAGCCTTGAGCCGCGGAGCCTCAGCCGTCACCTTTGTCGAGTCAGATCCCAAGGTCGTGGCGCTGTTACAACAAAACCTCCAGACCTGTCATTTACTCGATCAAGCTCAGGTTTTGACAGAACAGACTGCCGCTTTTCTCGATCGCAAAGAATGGTGGGGCGGCCCTTATGACGTGCTGTTTGCGGATCCGCCCTATGCCGATTTGGATGAGTTAGACATCATGATTCATGCTTGGAGGCCCGGGCTGTTATCGGAGCATGCCACTGTGATTATCGAACAAGACGCTCATGCCGAATTGCCTACATCGATCGGCCCTGCCGCGCTTGTGCGGCGATACCGGTATGGCGATACGGCGCTCTATCTCTATGGTGTGTCCACCTCTGAATCCACCGCATCATGAAAATTGGTATCTATCCAGGAACCTTCGATCCCATTACTCATGGACACACTGACATCATCTCCCGAAGCTTGCGTGTATTCGATAAAGTGGTTGTCGCCGTTGCACCCAATCCATCCAAGCATCCGCTCTTTACCCTGACCGAACGGCTGGAGCAGCTCCGGATCGTGATGAAAGAGATGAAACAGGTCGAAGTGACCCACTTCGACGGGTTACTCGTGGACTACGTTCAACGATACGGCGCCCATGCGATTATCCGTGGCCTACGGGCGATCTCGGATTTCGAACATGAGTTTCAGATGGCCCTCATTAATCGCAAAATCGCCAAACAGGTTGAGACCGTGTTCCTGATGCCCAGCGAAGAATATTCCTATTTATCCTCAACGATCATTAAAGACGTGGCCACCCACGGCGGCGCGCTTACGGAATTTCTGCATCCTGAAGTCGCGCGGCAACTGCAAGAACGGATCAGGAGTTTGAAAACATGAAGCTGGCTGCACGAGCTGGACGAATCGCCCCCTCCCCCACCTTGGCCATGGCCGCAACTGCAAAAGCGATGGCAGCACGCGGGATCGACGTTGCCGACTTCTCGTCGGGAGAACCGGATTTCGATACACCAGAACCGGTCAAAGCTGCAGCAGAGGCTGCCATTCGTGCGGGTTTCACCAAGTACACGCCTTCATCCGGCATCGATGAATTACGCCAAGCCATCATCGACAAGCTGCAAGCGGAGCAGGGACTTCGGTACGAAAAATCCCAAGTGCTGGTTTCATGCGGAGCCAAACATTCGCTCTACAACCTTGCCGAAGCGCTTCTTGAAGCAGGCGACGAAGTTATCATTCCCGTTCCCTATTGGGTTTCCTATGCCGACCAAACGCTCCTGAATGACGCCACGCCGGTTTTCCTGCAGACCCGTGAAGAGGATGGATACGCTATCGATACGCATGAATTGGAACGGCTCATCAGTCCACGCACCAAAGCCATTATCCTCAATAGCCCGGGCAATCCAACTGGAGCCACCTATAATCGGGCGACGCTCGAACATCTTGCAGAATTGGCCCTCAGTCGGGATCTCCTTCTGATCTCAGACGAGATTTATGAACAAATCCTCTACGATGGCGCCACACACACAAGTATTGCCTCGTTAGGACCGGAGGTCGCCGCCCATACCGTGATCATCAACGGTGTCTCTAAAGCCTATGCGATGACCGGCTGGCGGATCGGTTACGCGGCCGGCCCCAAAGACCTCTTGACCGCCATGGCGAACATTCAGAGCCAAAGTACGTCCAACCCCTGTTCTATTTCGCAAAAGGCTGCCGTCGTAGCCTTGCGCGAAGGCGGTGTCTTTACGAAAATCATGGTGACAGAGTTCGATCGGCGGCGGCGCGTCATGGTCGAACGTTTGAATGCGATGCCAGGTGTGCACTGCCGAATGCCTACCGGAGCATTTTATGCGTTTCCCAACGTGAGTGGGTTGCTCGGACGACAAAGCCCAAAGGGGAAAATTGCCACTCCGACCGATCTCGCGAATTACCTGTTGCAGGAATTCAAGGTCGCCGTCGTTCCCGGGGAGCCGTTTGGGAGCACCCAACATATTCGACTGTCGTACGCGACCAGCATGGAGACGATTGTCCGTGGAATGGATCGCCTTGACCAGGCGTTCAAGCAGCTCACTTAGC
>CAMDRK010000114.1 GCA_945906715.1 Nitrospira lenta | reverse complement strand
C
Source organism: Nitrospira lenta (assembly GCA_945906715.1). GTDB lineage: Bacteria > Nitrospirota > Nitrospiria > Nitrospirales > Nitrospiraceae > Palsa-1315. Next base: position 7,881 of record CAMDRK010000114.1, on the reverse strand, counting down.
TGATCTACCGGCAGAAGGTGGGGAAGAAAATTCCCTTTCGTATCCACAAGGCCGTTAATCCATCGGACGTTGACCCGTCGGTCGGCCGTCGTCTCAATCGTGTACGAAGGGTAGTTGAATTGTGAATTGGGGTCCGGGGCCACAGTGGGGGTGGGATCGGCCTCAGGGCCATAGCCCCAGACTTTGGTCGCCGGGAACCCGCTCGGGAGGATTTGTTGCTTAAACTGCCGAACCGAGATCGCATAGTCGTCCGTCTGATCCGGTCCAGAGGCTGTCTGCTTCATCACCGGCGGAATGATGAGATGCTTGACATACTTCGGAATAAGCATGGGATCCAACGTGCCACCCGGCAACGGGTCTGCCAACGCTTGATAGGCATTGCCAACGAACAAGATGCCCATGGCCACGCCGACGAGGGTCGCTGTCACGCGAATTCGGCTTCGCTTTCGGCCCGCCTTCCCTTGAACGAAGAGCCGAGATGTCTTGGCTGCACGTCCGATAAGTCCCGCCGGAATCTGTTTCACTCTACTCTTCATGATACGACCTCCATTGTGGAAAACTGTGAAAAAATGACCCGCCTTTATTGAACCTGATATGAGGTTGTCGCTCACACCTCAACGGCAGCTCATGATGGATGCTTCCGTGTGCACAGGTATACGCTCCCGCAACTTCACGGTGCAGTCGCGCGACTACGACTTCTCACATGAAAGTTCACCCACTTTGCAGAGGGAAGCCTACGCAAGACTTTCGAGGGGGATCGCCCCCGTTAGGAGGGTATCGCGATGGTATTCGATGAGGCGGATCGAGGGATTCGTTCGGCGGAGATTCGGCGGAGAATGGAGAAGGAACCGTATGCTGTGGCGCAAGCGATGCGCTAGTCGTTACTGCGCAAGCCTGTTGATCGTGACTCTGGCTCTAGCGGGCTTCCACTGTTGGACTAGTTTTTTTGAGTTCGTGACTTCGGCGGGTTTCAATTGTTTGGAGAGGAGGTTGCCCTGTCGACCGGCCTCCTCGTCACCCTGAGCGGCAGACAACGCAAGCCACATATACGCTTGGAGTTTGTCGGTCCGTACGCCTTGACCACCCCCCGAGAGTATTTTCCCCAGGCTATGTTGCGCAGGGGCAAACCCTTGGGTTGCCGCAAGATGCCACCACCGTGTGGCTTGCGTATCGTCCTTCGGCACGCCCGTGCCCTCCCAATAATTATCGCCGAGGGCATTTTGAGCAAACGCATCCCCTTGCGTGGCCGCAAGCCGATACCAACGGACTGCCTCCGTCTTGTCTTTCGGAACATCCCGGCCGCGATCATACGCCTGGGCTAACGCAAACTGCGCTTCAACATTTCCCCGCTCGGCCTGCATGCGCAGCCGTTGAATAGAGGAGCTCGGCCCGGCTGCCTGCAAGACAACTTGAGTCGACTTGTCTTGCGCCGTAGGAAGAGGCCGTGAATTACCACAAGCGTTCATCAACAAGAGCATCATGCCGGCGACTATGATCCAGCTCCACATATGTACCTCCTTGAGAATAGTTATTTCTAAGTACTCAGGGGTTCAGGCTGAAGGCTATAAATTGTCTCGCATCAAAACCTTCAGTCTAAAAGCCTTCAGCCTATCAACCTGAGCAGTTACAGTTATTTCGCCATAGCCGTACCGTGGTAGGTCGTGACCATGACGCCGATTTCTTTCAGCATGGCCGTCGGGAGCGTGCCGCCGGCGCAGACGATCACAGCGTCGTTCTTTATTCCGATGTCTTTTCCCTCGTGACTCAGCGTCACAGTCTCTGTCCCGACCTCCTTCACATTGGCATTTAGATACACCGTGATCTTTTTTCCCTCCACGCATTGCTTGAGCTGCTGACGGTTCTTAGCTTTCGGACGGGTAAAAATTTCATCGCCACGGCAGGAAATGGTAACCGTGGTGCCCCGTTCTGCGGCAATCGACAGGGCCGCTTCCGCTGCACTGTCCCCGCCACCCACCACCAGCACATGTTGGCCGCGGTATTGTTCCGCGTCAATCAGGCTGTAGACAACCTTGGATTGCTCTTCTCCCGGCACACCAAGCTTGCGGGGCGTGCCGCGCCGGCCAATGGCGAGGAGCACGTTCTTCGTTTTGTAGCTATTCTTCGACGTCTTCACCAGAAAACCATTTGCCGTTTTCGTGATCGCGTCCATACGCTCTGAGAAATTGATATTGATGCTGTTCTCACGGGTAATCTTGCCCCAAAAATCCAGCAACTCTTCCTTACTGATCTCGTACTTATTGAACTTGCCGACAATGGGCAATATCATCGGCGCCGTCATGGCCAGTTTCCGGCGTGGGTAATGGAAGATTGCGCCACCGAGTGCGTCCTCCTGCTCGACCGTCACAAATCGCAATCCTGACTCTTTCGCCGCCAGCGATGCGGAGATGCCGGCCGGCCCGGCGCCAACGATCACCACATCCAACTCGCCCCCCTTGCTCTTGTTTTTCCGAATCGTCTCGATTGCTCGTTTTCCCTGATCGACTCCCTTGCGGATCAATCCCATCCCGCCCAACTCGCCGGCGATGAAGATGCCGGAGACGTTGGTTTCAAAGGTCGGCTTGACTTGCGGGATGTCGATGCCGCGCTTCTCCGTCCCGAATACCAACTGAATCGCTTCTACAGGACAGGCGGCCTGGCAGGCGCCGTGACCGATACAGTGATCCGGTTGGACGAGCGTCGCCTTTCCCCTGACAATCCCAAGCGCATGTTCCGGACAGGCTTTGATGCAGGCGGTTGAGCCGATGCATTTGTTGGTATCGATGACGGGGTGTAGGGTGAGCGGCTCAGGGATACTCGCCTCAACCGTCTCAGCCAAACGGGCACGATAGTGGGTATCCCGCTTACGATGACGGCGGTAATACAGCGTCAGGGCGAAAACCACCGGCAGGAGGTAGAGCACCATGGTGAGATATGATTGCGACATGCGACCGGCTCCGTCCTATGGTCTTTCACGATCGATGACGACGGTGATTTTACTTTCACCGGATTTCACAGGCTGACTCATTCCTTCCAGGTCTCCGCTTTGTGGCATAGCCTGGCCGGACTTCGACAGTCGAGCCACAATCACCACCGAGTCCACATCGGAGAGTTTCCTGGACGGCATGGGGCTCGTTGAGTCATCGAGTCGAAACGTAAATGGCAAATCCTGTTTCGTAGCCCGCACGATCGACACCGGCATGGGCGGGCCATTCATCGCTCGCGCAAACACAAATAACGTATCCGTTGAGGCGCCTTTCCCTGTGAGACCTGGCGCCAGGCTCACGGTTCCACTGATTGCGGCAGCCTGACCACCAGGCTTTGTCGAAGGAACCACCAAAGCAACCGACTTGGCTATTACCGGTTTCCCGTCGGCTAACCCTTTGGCCTCGGCAATACCCGATAACAGCTCCTGTCGGACATTGCCGTCCACCTCTGCAGAAAGATTTGCGCTGGCCCGTTCCCAATACTGCGCCGCCCGTCCGAACTCTTTGCGGTCGAACGCCACGGTCCCGGCCAGCATCAGCGCTTTGACATGGTTTGGATCGATCTTGATCGCCTGCTGAATCAATTGCTCCGGTTTGCCTGCCAGCTTTCGGCCATTCAGCATACCGAGGACATCGGCATAGTCGACAAGCATCTGAGGATCGTCGGGGATCGACTGCATGGCCTTCTCATAGATCGACGCCGCGTCGGCATGCCGTCCTATTTCCACATACGAACGAGCGAGAAGAGCCCACCCCACTCCGTCGTCAGGACTCTGCTCGAGTCGTTTTTTCAGCCGCTCGGAAAGCGCGTCGAGCCCTTCGGCCGCTGGTTGGGTGTAGTCCGGCCTGCCTTGTGCTGCCGGTGAGGATACGGTGGAAAGTATAATCGCCTGCTGGTTGCCCCATTCCAAGTATAGCAGTCCGCTGATGACCGGAATGATGACCGCTAATGCCACACCGACCGCACGGTTGTTCACCGGCCACAATCGTGACGGAGAAGCAGCTTCGGCAGGCCCAGTCTCATCGAGGAGCCGTCGTTCAAGTTCTCGTTTCGATTGCTGATACTGTTCATCGGTCAACATGGCGTTCTTATGGTCTTGTTCCAATTCGGCAAATTGCTGGCGATAGACCGAAAGCGGCTTCTCTCCTTCTTCTTCTTTCGATGACGCTTGGCGCTTGAGCAACGGCCACAGGAGCAGCCCCAGCACAAGCAACGTCATGACCCAAGCGATACACCAAAATATGAGGGTCATGATCGTCTCGCCTTGCTCGCTCGTCGCGCGCCGCTAGCCTCATAGATATCCATGCTAGGAGAAGTCCCGCCGGAGACCGAAGAAAAAGAACTGTCTCGTCGTCGAGTCCTTTTGTTGCGGGCTATTCGTCAGCGTTTTCTCATACCCACCTGAGGCCTCGAAGGTCCAGTCGTCGAGGAAACGATAATTCATGCGGATCGTCGGAGTCGCGCGATACAGGTCTACGTTAAAACTATCCTTCTGGTGATAGAGCAGAACGAATCCGTCGATCTGCAATTGCGGTCCGAAGCGAGCCAAGGAATTGATCGTGAGCGATTGTGCGCGGTAGGCTGGACTCGTAATGTAGCTGGCATTCGCGACAAAGGTCGTATTCTCAAACGGAAACTTCGTCCCGATTACTTGAGCCGAATAGGTTAGGATGCTGCCACTCCCTGGCTGCGCTTGCAGGGAACAAGCGGCGTCGGTTTGCGCATTCGGACTGATAAAGAGTGTGGTCGTGCCCGGCGCAATGATCAAACAGTTCGTTTGACCCGTTCCAGAAATCTTGTTGTACCGAAAATCTCCGCCAAGCTGCCAATCCTTGCTGACGCCATGGAGCACACCGGCGAGGAACAGATCGCTGGTCGCGGTCACGGCCTTAGCCTGCTCGCGCAAGAGACTTTCATTTGTTGGATTGATGGTTTGAAGCGTGGCATTCGGGGTCCCGAAGAGCGCATTCGTGGTTTGCAGATAGGGCGTTCTACGATGGTCGACCAGTAGGGTGTAGGTGGTCCCTTCTGTCACCCAGGTCCCATTGAGCATCGCCACGTTGAGGACGTTGTACGACACGTCGTAGTCGATCAGGCTGAAGGCGTTCTTCCCGTTGGACGCATACCGTAATTCCGTCCCCACGGCCCGGCGGTCCACCACGCCATTGACCATCTGGTTGATGAAGTACAGATTACTGTTCCAGGCCTGCCCGATCGGACCGATGTCTACGTTCACCCCGTAAAAGTACCGTTTCAAGTCGGCCCGGAAGTTTCGGGGATCGTCTGGCACGAAGTTGGACGTCAAGCTGAATTGCCGAGGCTGACCTGCGATGAGGTTCACATTGAAAAATTGCGGTACGGCGACATAACGCACCCAGGCTCCGTCGAACCGGAAATCCAACACGCCGCCGGTGTTCCCCGGTTGTCGTCCGACCCGGATGAAATACGAATCTTGACTCGCATGTTCGTAGTAGAGGGCTCTGAGACGACTGATGTTGCGTCTCGTATCGGTGGTGGCCAATAGATCGTACGACTGCGTACCACGCATGACGAGCTTGTTGTCATACTCGTCTTTTCTGTATCGCCCCGTGACATCGAACGCCGTCTGCGACAAGGACTGGTCGTGGCTGTCCCTATTCGTGGTGGTATTCGCCACTTTGTCCGTCGTTTCCGTCTGTGAGTACCCGCCATAGTAGTACGAGTACACGCTCCCGTAGAACCGCATTTCGTCTATCTTCTTAGCCGGTCTGGCTGTTTTGGCTTGCGCCCGCTGATCGATGACCTCCTGCAACGATGCTACCCGCTGTCGCACTCTCACCGCATCTTCTCCCTCGGGGTAGAGCTTGAGGTAGAGTTCATATTCCGTTTTGGCTTTCTCATATTCTCTGCTTTGTTGCCTGGCCACTCCAACCCACTCCTGAGCAGCCTGTGATTGCTTATTCGGTGGAAGATTGAGGAGTGCGTTGAAGATCTGCAGTGCCTTCTCGTTCTCTCCGATGTTCAGCCCCTTACGGCCTAGCTTCATCAAATCTTCAGCGTAGGTCTCGACATTCATCCCGGGACTGAACGGCGGAATCTCGAATGACAGCTTTGGTCCCCTCGCGTCCGGAGGCGTCGCCGGTGGAGCGTCGACCTCATGCGGGAGGGGTGGGGGGAGCGCCGGCCTCTCCAACTTGACGGAAATCACAATCCGGCTGCTGCTTCTGATGTCCCGTTGGCTCACGCGAAATTGCACCGGCTTGGCAAATCGAATCGAGAGGCCGTTTGTCCCTTGGTCGGGAAAGGTCACGGTGAATTTTGGGACCAAGTCGCTGGGAGGCGACGAAGCCAATTCACGTGGAAACCGGAAGGAGCGATCCAGATCGGGGAAATCGAGAAACACACGAATGAGATCGCCCTGCTGGGAGGGGGTATGCCGCAGATAGAGCGCCCGCGCATTGAACACAATATGAATCTCCGCCGCTGTCGGGGTCTCGACAATCTCGATGTGGTCAAGCACTTGCGCAGCAACCGGAGCCGGTGCGACAAGGGCACTGAGGGAAAAGAATCCGCACAGAATGATTGCCCACGCCGCAAGGCGTAATTTTCTTGTATCGACTCCCGTCAATGAAAACCTCTAATAGAGGGGAAGTTTGCTCAACTCGAGGCTAATTCGGAGTCCATCGGCAAGCGCTAACTACGATTGATGGCTTCATTAAAAACTGCCGCTGACCCTATGACAGCCTGAGTTATCACAAGAGTTTGGCGCTGCTTCTCTACCGGTATGGTCTGATGGTCTCTTGCCCTGCACCCCTAACCAGTTCGTGCCACGCTCATGACAAGTGTTGCATTGCCCTGGCGTCGCCACCACCCAACTGTGGTATCTCGATCCTGAAAAGGAGGTTGTAGACCTATGACAGGTCTCGCAAGCCGTGGCGGTCGGGATGTGGTTCGCTGCTTTACCCACCGCCGTCGAGCCGTTATGGCACGTGGCACAGCCAGTCGTGATCCCCGTGTGGCTGAACTGCGCTCCCGTAAAGGTCGTCGTCGATCTGTGGCACAGTTCGCAGGCCGCCGTCGTCGGGACATGCGTCGCTGCCTTGCCCCGTGCGGTCGAGCCGTTATGACAGGTCGCGCACCCGCTCACGATCCCGGTATGATTAAACACGGCGCCCGTAAACGTCGTCGTGGATCGGTGACAGGTCTCACAGGATTGCGTCGTCGGCACGTGCGAGGCCGCCTTGCCCCGTGCCGTCGTCCCGTTATGGCACGTCGCGCACCCGCTCACGATCCCCGTATGGTTGAACGTGGTGCCCAGGAACGTCGTCGTCGATCGGTGGCAGGTCTCGCATGCTTGTGTCGTTGGCACGTGCGAGGCCGCCTTGCCCCGCGCTGTGGTCCCGTTATGGCACGTCGCGCAGCCGCTCACGATCCCCGTGTGATTAAACACCGCGCCGGTAAACGTCGTCGTCGATCGGTGGCACGTCTCGCAGGCTTGCGTCGTTGGCACGTGCGAGGCCGCCTTGCCCCGCGCTGTGGTCCCGTTATGGCACGTCGCGCAGCCCGTCGTGATCCCCGTGTGATTGAATGTCGCGCCCGTAAACGTCGTCGTCGATCGGTGGCACGTCTCGCAGGCTTGCGTCGTTGGCACGTGCGACGCTGCCTTCCCCCGCGCCGCCGTCCCGTTATGGCAGGTCGCGCAGCCCGTCGTGATCCCCGTATGGCTGAACAGCGCCCCCGTAAACGTCGTCGTCGACCGATGGCACGTCTCGCACGCTGCCGTCGTCGGGACGTGCGAGGCCGCCTTGCCCCGCGCCGCCGTCCCGTTATGGCAGGTCGCGCAGCCCGTCGTGATCCCCGTATGGCTGAACAGCGCCCCCGTAAACGTCGTCGTCGACCGATGGCACGTCTCGCACG
>CAMDRK010000113.1 GCA_945906715.1 Nitrospira lenta | reverse complement strand
CCGACGCCGGCGATTGCGTTCTTGACGAGGAGTCTTCGGGCCGATGCGGGAGTGATGATTTCAGCCTCGCACAACCCCTATCAGGATAACGGTATTAAGTTTTTTTCCAACGACGGTTTCAAGTTGCCGGATGAGATGGAAGCCCGTATCGAGGGGCTCATCGTGTCGAACGAGATCACCCATTTGAGGCCGACGGCCGATGCCATCGGAAAAGCCTATCGAATCAACGACGCTGAGGGACGGTACATCGAATTCGTCAAGCGGTCTCTCCCCAAAGAACTGGACTTCCAGGGGATGAAGGTGGTGGTCGATTGTGCCAACGGCGCAGCCTATAAGGTTGCCCCGACGGTGTTACGCGAGCTAGGAGCGAAGGTCGATGTGATCGGTGATAAACCGGACGGGATGAATATCAATGCCGGCTGTGGCGCGGTGCATCCCGAACTACTCCAGAAGGCAGTCCATGAGCAGGGGGCTCATCTTGGCATCGCACTGGATGGGGATGCCGATCGCGCTATTTTCGTCTGTGAACAAGGAAGAGTCGTAGACGGCGACCATATTATGGCGATCTTGGCGCTTGATCTTCATCGCCAGGGACAATTGGCGAAGCAGACGGTAGTGGGAACTGTCATGAGCAACTTCGGATTGGAACAGGCCATGACGAAATCAGGCATCGCGCTTGAGCGGACTGCCGTCGGCGATAGATACTTACTCGAGCGGATGTTGGCTGAAGGGTATAACTTTGGCGGTGAGCAGTCCGGTCATTTCATCTTCCTCGATCATAATACGACCGGCGATGGCTTGATTTCAGCCTTGCAAGTACTGTCGTTGATGAAGCGGACAGGAAAGCCCTTGCCCGAACTGGCTCAAGCCATGACGGCGGTGCCACAAGTGTTATTGAACGTGAATGTGTCGAAGAAGCCGAAGCTCGATACGGTTCCAGAACTGCAACGCGCGATTGCTCAAAGCGAACAGCGCCTCAACGGCAGTGGACGCGTGTTGGTGCGATACTCCGGGACCGAACCGCTTTTGCGAGTGATGGTTGAAGGCGAGTGCGATGACGAGATTCGTGAAGTGGCCAATCATCTTGTAGACGTCGTCAAGACTCATCTGGGTTAAGATTCTAGCCCCCTATTTGAGGCAGGCTCATGCTGCCGCCCCTCACCGTTGCCTTCGTTGCCGGGCTTCTTGTCGGATCGCAGATTCCCTATTTCCCCCTGTCCGCCTCGTTCCTGCTCCTTCTTGCTGCGCTAAGCAGCGTCATCCTTGAAAAGCTCAATTGGTGCTCCATTCGGCAAGCGATGTGGCTCTATGGCACGCTCTTGCTGGGAGTTGTCTATTGGGCGGTGGCTGTTAACCTGACTGCCCATGACCCGGTGGTCGAAGGCCAGTCAGATGCGGCAATCGAGGTGACCGGTCGTATTGTCGCGCCGGTCCAACAGGCGCCAGATCGACTGGTCATGATCGTCAGGACTGATGACCCGATCGATGAGTCGGGAACGTCCAGACATGTTCGTCTGACCTGGCGCACTGCGGAGCGGGTATTCTTTCAAGGTGATCGGGTCAGCTTTCTGGCAAAGATGCGTCGTCCAAGCGGATCATTGAATCCCGGGGGATTCGACTATGCAGCCTATCTAGAGCGGCAAGGCATCGATCTGACCGCCACCGTGACCGGAGCCGAAGCGGTGCAGTTTCTTGAGTCCGGACGAGCGCATGCCTGGTGGGCAATCTGGAACCAATTCGATCGCTGGAGGAGCAGTATCCGTCTTGTCGCAGTACAAACCCTTCCCCAGCCTCTATTGGGCCTCTATCTGGGCATCATCATCGGTGATCGAGGGTATTTGGATCCGGACCTTCGCGATCAGTTCATGGCGACAGGGACGGTCCATCTTCTTTCCATTTCAGGGAGCCACTTGGGCCTCGTCGCGCTACTCATCTTTGCAGTCGTCAGAGGGGTGACGCTGTGGTTGCCTGCAAATTGGCTTCTTGCGCTGTCTCGGAGAATCACGCCGACTCGCTTGGCCGCTGTCTCCACCTTCCTTCCTGTTTTAGGCTATGCCTGTCTGGCAGGGGCGGAACTGGCAACGATGCGCTCATTGCTGATGATGACTGTAGGGCTAAGTGCAATTTGGCTTGGCCAGGAGCGCCGTTTGTTCCATGCCCTCGCTGCCGCCGCACTGGCGATTTTGCTGCACGACCCTCAGGCGCTATTCGATATTTCCTTTCAACTCTCGTTTGTGTCCGTCATCGCCATTGCGGGATGGCTTTCATGGCCGACTGCGACGGAAGGTGAGGAGCTACCGGACGAGCCATCATTCCTGAGAACCTGCGTACGATGGGGGAGAGATTCTGTGGTGATGAGCGGGGTGGTCACCGTGGTGACCATTCCTCTTGTTGCCTACTATTTCAATCAATTGCCCTGGCTCGGTCTTTTGACTAATGTGGTGGCGGTTCCCGTGATGGGGATCGTGCTGGTTCCAATCGGACTTGCTGCCGGAGTCTGGCAGATTCTGGTTGGTGGAACCATGCTGCCCCTGGCATCGCTGAATCAGTGGTTCCTCGAATATTTTGTGGTGGGAATCCGTCTGGTATCGCTGCTACCGGGAGGGGAATGGCATGTCGCGGCCCCTTCTATTTTCGCCATGCTGTTATTTTATGGTTGTGTCGTATTGCTGTGGTACCGAGTGGGGCTCTCAGCCTTTCGGTTGGCAGTAGGCGCCGGAGTCCTATTGATATTGCTGTGGTGGGCCTGGTCCCCACGGATGTTTCTTGACGGGGATCACTTCCGGGTCACGTTCCTGGATGTCGGGCAAGGCGATAGCACGGTCATTGAACTCCCCGATGGTCAGGTGGTGTTGATCGACGGAGGAGCGACGTATGAAAGATTCGATATGGGCCGTGGGGTAGTGGCGCCGTTTCTCTGGAACCGGGGCATCCATGCCATTGACCAGGTCATCGGCACACATCCCCAGCTCGATCATGTCGGAGGCCTGGCCTGGGTGATCCGCCATTTCAGGGTGAGGAGCTATTGGGGTTCTGGCGAGACCCGTGAAGAATTGTTCTATCGGCGATTGCAGAATTCATTGGCCGCCCAAGGACTGCAAGAACAGGCGGCCAGGGAAGGACAGGAGATCCTGTCGTCCGGTTCCTGCAGGATGGTGGTGCTCAACCCGCCAACGGGCGTGCAATTCAATGTAGCGCAACGCGAAAGCCATGTGAGTGGGCATATGTTGAACAATCGCTCCGTGGTGACGCGGCTGACTTGTGGCACTCATACGATGCTCTTCGCTGCCGATGTTGAGCAAGATGGCTTGTCACGGATGGCCCGCGCCGCATCTCATGGTCCGATCGAAGTTCTCAAGGTGCCTCATCACGGAGCGGTGAGTTCGTTGAATCGTGATTGGTTGGCGTCACTGCATCCCCAGTATGCCGTATTTTCGGCAGGGCGCCATAATCCCTATCGGCACCCGGCCACGGCCGTTCTCGATGCCTATCAATCAGAAGGAAGTACAGTGTTGCGAACCGACCATGACGGCGGGGTATGGTTTACCGGAGCGCTTTCCGATCCGACACTTCATCTGCATCGCATGAGAGAGTTGATGTCACAGCCGACGACTAGTTCTTCGTGCCTGTGGGCCTGCGAACAGGCGAACTGGGTTCGGGTGTGGAAACGATGGCGCGACTCTCTTTAACCCGCGAGTCCTGTCTATCTGGTCGGTCTGGTCTATTCGGTCTATTCGGTCTATTCGGTCTGTCTTGTCTATCTTGTCTGTCTGGTGAGTCTTGCCCGCGCGACTAGTTGACAAGAAAGACAGAGTAGACCTCTCCGACAAGACAGACCGAATAGACCAGACAGACCGGGGATGTTTCATCCTACTACTGAGGGCTTGCACTCGGCCGCAGTTCCCGCTACAAGAGTCCGCATGGTTCCTACCGTTGAATGGAAAGACGGCACAGTACGGCTGCTCGACCAGAGCCGGTTGCCGGAGTTCGTTGAGTTCCTGGACTGCCGGGACTATCAGACCGTGGCCGATGCCATTCGTAGCCTTAAAGTAAGAGGCGCCCCGGCGATCGGGGTGACCGCGGCAATGGGGGTGGCGCTTGGCGCTCAATCAATCGCGACTATCGATTACGAGTCTTTTGCCAAAGAGGTCCTGGTAATTTGCGATCACCTCGCGGCGACCAGGCCGACGGCGGTGAACCTGTTTTGGGCCATTGAACGGATGAAACGCCTGCTTGCCTCGTTACGCACGCAGCCAATTGCATCCATCAAATCCGCGTTACTGAAAGAGTCACAAGTGATTCTCGATGAAGATATTGCCCTCTGTAAGGCGATGGGCCGGCACGGAGCAGAACTCATTGTGAACGGTCAAACGGTTCTGACTCATTGTAATGCCGGCGCGTTAGCGACAGCCGGCTACGGCACAGCATTGGGTGTCATTCGCGCAGCCTGGGAGCAAGGAAAGAAAATTCAGGTCATCGCAGACGAAACCAGGCCGGTGTTGCAAGGGGCGCGGCTCACGGCCTGGGAATTGATGCAGGACAAAATTCCCGTGACGCTCATCACGGACAATATGGCCGGCACACTCATGCGGCAGGGGAAGATTCAACTCTGTATCGTGGGGGCCGATCGGATTGCCGCCAATGGGGATGTGGCCAATAAGATCGGGACCTATTCAGTCGCAGTGCTGGCGAAAGCCCACGGGATTCCCTTCTATGTGGCCGCGCCCTATTCCACGATCGATCTGAAGACCAAAACAGGAGCGGACATTCCCATCGAACAACGGAATCCCTCAGAAGTCACCAGCATCCACGGCAGCCATCCGATCGCACCAGCCGGAGTCGCAGTCTACAATCCCGCGTTCGACGTGACCCCGGCCGAGTTGATCACCGGCATCATCACCGAACGAGGCGTCTTCAAGCCATCAGAATTAGCTGCTCGCTTCGGGTGAGGACTATGACCGCACGAATTCTTATCGTCGATGATGACCCCGACATCATCTCAGGCCTCAAGCAGCGCCTTGAATGGATGGGGCATCACACCATCACAGCGAAGGATGGTGCGGAAGCTTTAGCTTTGATCCAGCAAAAAGCGCCTTCCCTTGTGTTACTCGATCTTGAGCTGCCGATTCTCTCAGGGATCGATGTCCTTCAGCGTCTCAATGGACGGGGAACGGTGACGGCTCACGCTGCCGACGTGACTGCCGGAGACAGTGACGAAGCCATTCCGCCAGTCATCGTGCTCACAGCATTTGGAACGGTCAATCGGGCGGTCGAAGCCATGAAACTTGGGGCCACCGAATCACATGATGGTGCCGGTGACCATCGTAGGGGTGACCGATCCCAACAACCAGGCGGTCACCATTACCTTTAATACCGTGACCCAGGATGAGCCGGTGAATGGTCTGGGTGATGGCGACACCAGTCCAGATGCGGCGGTGTCCGGCAATCACATCCTGCTTCGTGCAGAACGGGCAGGGACCGGCAATGGCCGAGTCTATGTGGTGCAGTTCACGGCCACGGATGACCAGGGCGGCAGCTGCAGCGGTACGGTGAAAGTTAGCGTACCGCACAGCAAGAAGGACATGGCTATCGAAGGGCCGCAACTCTACAATTCCTTCACGCCGTAGCTCTCAACATTAAGAAGACCAGGGCCGGCTCACTTGAGCCGACCCTGGCCACTGGGATGCTGATATTTGGTTTTGCAATACTATATCGGGTCAGAAAGCCATGATAGCCCCTGCATGGCAGCCATTCTCTTCGGGGTGCAGGTGGTAGGCAGCGGGTTTCATCGGATGACACCACAGAAAACAAAATATCTCCAGCGGTGTGGCAGTGCTGGACTGGAAAGAGGGAGGGCAGACGGTCGTTATGATATGGGGGCGTGCTCCCTTGTGCGCTTGCGGCGGCGAGGGCGCGATGTAGGATGGGGAGTTGTTTCCATGGTTGATAGTCCGGAGAGTGTGACAGGCTCACGGTCGGGGAATTCAGCGATCAGTGAGAGCTGACCGCCCATGGCTTCGATATAGGACCGCAGAGTGGACAACAGTAGATCGCTGCGTTTTTCGAGACGAGAAATCCCGTCCTGGCCAATGCCAAGGGTTTCGGCCATACGTTCCTGTGTGAGGGTCAATGCTTGCCGCAGATCCCGCAGGGACATTTCCTCGGCGATTAGCGCTGAGGCGCGCGCTTCGATCTTTTTGCGCCTGGCGAGACTCAAGCCCTTTATGGTGTCACGTACATTAGTAGCCATAGCTATTTCCTTTCCTGCTTCAACCGCCCAAGATGGGCATCAAAGCGCTTGTCGGCCTTGCGGATCAAGTCATCGTAGAAGCGTTTTTTGCTCCCGCCTGATTTATCCCCTGCGACAAGCAGGATTGCGTGTCGGTGGGGATCGAATGCGAAGGCCACGCGCCAGACGCCATCTGCAGCGTTAAAGCGCAGTTCCTTCATGTTCGCGTGGCGCGACCCGTTGAGCGTGTCCACACGGGGACGGCCTAGCTGAGGACCGTATTCCTGAGCAGGCGCGTGTGGGCCAAGATTTCGTCTTGCACGTCTTCGGGTAGTGCATAGAACTCCGGCTCACATTCGTCGCCTATCTCAACGTCCCACTTCTTCACCGTCAGAGTATGGCATGCAATGAATATGCTGTCAAATACATATCCTTGATCGAGCTCCAGGGGGTCAGCTCCGGGGGGGCGGGTCTTGCCATCCAGCAATGGATGCGGCGGTATCCGGCAACCAAATCCTGCTTCGTGCAGAACGGGCAGGCACCGGCAATGGTCAGGTGTACGTGGTGCACTTCACGGCCAGCGATGGCCAGGGCGGCAGCTGCAATGGCAGCGTGAAAGTCGGCGTGCCGCACAGCAAAAAGGACCAGGCCGTCGAGGGGCCGCAACTCTACAACTCCTTCGCGCCGTAGTTCTCAACGTTGGGCAACCAGGGTCGGCTCTCTTGAGCCGACCCTGGGGTTCTTGTCGGCCACCGCGTCCAGGTGTGTCGTTACTCTTCTAAGAGCGCACGCCGGAACTCTTCGAGAAATTCACCAGGTGTCAGAATAGGGAATCGAGCATAGTCACGGACTGCTTTCTTCTGAAAGTGCCTGGTATTCCAGGTGACAAGATAATCTACTCCTGCCTCGATCGCTGCAGCGAGGATAGGCGCGTCGTAGTGATGGATGATCTCACAGGCCTGTTCGACGGCCAGCCTCGAAGGGTCCTCGACGATCAGAGGGGAGAGATGCTTTAAGAACACGCGATACTCGGACAGGAGGGCAGGCAGTTTTTTGGAAATATTTCGATCAGCTTCGACGAGCACCTGTCTTGACATCAGCGCCTTGACCACTCCTGCCTCGCAGAGGCGAAGTACTTCGTGCGCGGCGCCGGTCGGAGAGAGAATTCCTGCAATCAGGGCACTGGTGTCGATGAAGACTTTCCAGCCCCTACGCCTCATCGCGTTCCTTGTTGTAACGGTTCCGCTGCAGGTCTAGGTCCGCGAGGATGTTTTCGACTGTAAGCCCGGATTTTTTCAGCTCCCGCCGTGCCTTCTTGGCAACCGAATCTACCTCCAGGGGTTTCGGAGTCATGAGGATGACATTGCCGACCTTCACAAGCGTCAGCGCGGCCTCCTCCTTCAGATGCAGTTCCTTCCGGATAGCCGCTGGGATCGTGAGTTGACCTCTTCCCCATACCTTGACAAGCGTCATAAGGATGCTCCTTGGTGAAGGTGATATTCAGATTAAATCAGTAAATCAGCATAGAGCTGAAATGTATGATCGTCAACCCCCTGAGACAGGCTCGGTCCATCTGGTCTGTCTGGTTTCTCTGGTCTATCTGGTTTGTTTTTCTGGTTAATTTGGTCATCTGGTTAGTTTTGTTTAAGCAAACAATCGAAACAGGCCAAACAAACCA
>CAMDRK010000112.1 GCA_945906715.1 Nitrospira lenta | reverse complement strand
GAACCACCCGGCGCGCGTCTGCGCGTTGCGTTGACCGGACTCGCCGTCGCCGAATATTTCCGCGACGAAGAAAACCAGGACGTGCTGCTTTTCGTGGACAATATCTTCCGGTTTACCCAGGCCGGCTCAGAGGTGTCCGCCTTGCTCGGCCGTATGCCGTCCGCCGTCGGTTATCAGCCCACCCTCTCGACCGAGATGGGACAACTACAAGAGCGAATCACCTCCACTAAGCGTGGATCGATCACCTCGGTGCAAGCCATCTACGTGCCGGCAGACGATCTGACCGACCCGGCGCCGGCCACGGCCTTCGCCCACTTGGACGCGACCACCGTCTTGTCACGGCAACTGGCCGAGCTGGGCATCTATCCAGCCGTCGACCCGCTCGACTCCACCTCCCGTATTCTCGACCCGCAAGTCATCGGTGAAGATCATTATAAGGTCGCACGAGGAGTTCAGTCTGTGTTGCAGCGGTATAAAGACCTCCAAGACATTATCGCCATTCTCGGCATGGACGAATTGTCGGAAGACGACAAGATGGCCGTGGCTCGCGCACGGAAGATTCAGCGCTTCCTGTCACAGCCGTTCCACGTCGCCGAAGCCTTTACCGGCTCGCCCGGCAAGTACGTGAAGCTCAAAGACACAGTGCGAAGTTTCAAGGAAATCCTCGCTGGCAAATACGACCACCTCCCGGAACAGGCGTTCTACATGGTCGGTCCGATCGAGGAAGTGATCGCAAAGGCAGAGAAAATGGGAGTGAAGGTCTAAAAAAAGCGTCAGGGGTAAGGCGTGAGGGGTAAATGGCAGGAACGTTCTTATTAGAAGTGGTGACGCCTGAGAAGTTGCTCTTGAGCCAGCAGGTGGATCAAGTCATCGCCCCTGGCTCAGAGGGTGAGTTCGGCGTGTTGCCGGGACACTGTCATTTCCTTACTACGTTACGCATCGGTGAGCTGCACTATCGCGTTGGGGATCTGACCAACCACATGGCGATCCTCTGGGGATTCGCAGAAGTCACGCCGACAAAAGTCACGATCATGGCCGAGATCGCCGAGAAGGCCGAAGACATCGACGTAGGCCGCGCCCAAGCTGCCGTTGAAAAGGCCGAGGAACGACTCAAGGCCGGTGGCCTGCCCTCCGAAGTTAAAGAAGCTGAAATCAGTCTCGAAAAAGCCCGCCTCCGTAAGAAGATCGCCGATCGCGCCCACAAGAATTAAAGTTGGAACGACGACCGTGCCGGTCCTTTGATCCCGGAGCAGAGAGCGGGGAGTGGCCAGGTGCCCTTCTTGCTCGCAGAGCCCCCACGATGAAACAGTGGTCGCTCGATGCGCGCAGTAAAGGGCAGCCTCGGCCACTCCCCTAAAGAGAAATGTAGAGAATTTGAAGGTGCTCGTTGGACGCGCCAGTTGGAAATCCACCAGGCCCTCTCTGTTGGCCCGTCTCACTCGTCGCGTCTGTCTCGCACAGAGCCCCTGGCCGTTCTCATACGAGTGTGAAAGGTCAGCTTAGGCAATGACCACAGGGTTTCTCTCCGACCGCTCAACTTGACAGACCGACTGGCTTTAAGGATAACAGGCTACGACATCGAAGGAGGGAGCCTCATGAATACCAGAAATCCAGACACTCAGCCTCTAGAGGAGGGAAATCTCTCGCCCGAGCCTGAGTCCATGCAGAAGTATTCGGATAAGGTGAGGGAACGGATCGCGAAGAAAGCCTACGAACTCTATGAGCAACAGGGACGACTGGGGGAGCGCGACGTGGAAGATTGGCTAAAAGCCGAGGAACTCGTCCGCAAGGAAATGAATAACACCGGTGAATGAAAGAGCTCACGTCTCACTGGTCGAGCCATTTCATTCACTGACCGACGTGCCCGCCATCGACCATCCCTCCTGGTTAGAAGAAAATCGATTGCCAGAATGAAGTAATCCAATTCTTGAAGAAGGACAACCAGTCCTCTTCGACTGGCCCTGGAAGCTGATTGCCTGCCGACTGCGGCTTGGGGTTCGCCGCGGGCTGATTTACTGGTGCAGCCGTTGTCGTCACTGTCGGCTTGGGGACGGATTCATTCGGAACTAGAGTGTGTACTGGAGGAACAAGGGCTGTTTGCGCCGGTGGAGGGACTGATGTTGTACTGAATCCATCTGCCTCACCAAGTTTTGACGTATGATATTCCACGGCTGATTGCAGCCTGGCCTGCTCTTCGGTCGAATGTTTGACCGCGTACCGCAGGCTCTTCTGCTGGGTGGTCAGGTCTTGGATCGTACGAGTGAGTTTGCTCAACCGTATTTGCGACGCGGCACGCTCGGCCTTCACCACCTTCCTGGCTTGCTTGAGCGCCGACGAGGCGACTTCCCTTTCTCTTGCAATGCCAATCTGAAGTTGTTGGAGGTCGCTGACTTGTTGGGCGAGCTCCTGCGTTTCGGTGCTGACGCTGCGGAGTTCGGCTTTCGCCGCTTCAAGATCAGTGGCAGTTGTATCGTAGGTGCTCTGCGTTACACATGCGCCGGTAGTGAGTGCGGTGAGACACAACATCCCGATTGCTGCGGTTTGAATCCTTTTGCCTCGCCTCATAGTGTTGCCCTCATCGCGCTCGCTCAGGATGCCGCCTTCTGTGACTCCGACATCTCATTGCTCGAAGGGTACTTTTTCGGCAGTTATCACCCGGGAACAATTGAATAGGACATGAATGGGAAATGCCCAGCTTCGATGTTAATCAGTATAATTTTTAATGCGAACGTGCAAGCAAAACACCGATTTCTGCACGAATCCCGCGCGCGAGCACAGGTCTTAACTGCCCGCATGGGAAAAGATGCATCTGGACATGCCGAAGTTGAGCAGATGAGAAATTATTGAGAAACCGGCTAACCTTCCGATTGCAATTGAACCGCATGTGCAGTAGCGTGGCCGGAACCAGTTAGAGAAAGCTGTTCAGCTATGGTGACTGAGTTTGTCGTGACGGCTGGTGAGCAGCCCAAGCGATTGGATATTTTCCTGGTCAATCGTGAACCCAAGATATCGCGGTCGGCTGTGCAACGGTTGATAGGGCAGGGGCGTGTGCGGATCAACGGTCAGGTCGTCAAGCCCAGTCAAAAGATCAAGCCTGGCGATATGATCGCCTTCGATATTCCGAAAGCGGAGCCGCTGGAACTTAAGGGTGAGTCGATTCCACTTGAGATTCTCTACGAAGACGACGCGTTGCTGCTGCTCAATAAACCGACCGGTCTGGTAGTCCATCCCGCGCCTGGTCATTGGGCCGGGACGCTGGTCAACGCCCTCCTCCATCATTTTCAGACTTCCGGCGGCACGGTATCGACGATTGGCGGGAAAGAAAGGCCTGGACTGGTCCATCGTCTGGACAAGGATACCTCAGGCGTGATGGTGATTGCGAAGACAGACGAAGCCCATCGTGCTCTTTCGGCTCAATTTAAAAATCACACGATCACACGGGTGTACGAGGCACTGATCTCAGGCGTGCCTAAAAAAGGACATGGGTTGATCGAGCTGGCGATTGGCCGTGACAAGAAGGAACGGAAAAAGTTCTCAGCGCACACGGCACGCCCAAAGGAATCTGTGACGGAATACAAGGTTGACCATCGTTTCGGGAAACTGGCCTCCCATGTTCTCTTGTACCCACGTACAGGCAGGACGCATCAGCTCCGTGTCCATCTGACATCCCTGGGCCATCCGATTCTTGGAGATCAGACCTACGGCGGAAAGAAAGTCTGCATGGTAGAGGATATCGAGATCCCTCGCGTAATGTTGCATGCGAGGACCCTCGGCTTCCGTCACCCTTCCACTGGTGAGTTTCAGGAATATACAAAGCCGTTTCCATCCGACATTGAGCTGGTGGTTCAGGCCCTTGATAGTCTCACGCCTCCTCACGGTGTCGGAAAGTCTTGATAGGGTCCTCAGCTTGGCTCATTCAACGCCGCCTCAAAGGATAGGTCATGCAAACTGCAGATGTGCTGGACGTGATAGGGGGATTGATTGCTCAGTTGAAGATCTATGCGTCAAAATTGCCGCCGATCGTTCACCTGTCGGCGGTGCCGACCGGCGTGAGGCCCAAGTTTGAGGCGATCGAAGAGTACGAAGAGATCGTCTCCCGATTCAGGAGCCAGAGCGCCGGAACTTCCTATAGAGGCCTGAATGAATTATTTGTGGAATCGCTGGAAGCCTTCGAAGTCGGCCGATTGCTCGGTTCGATTCATCCACTCCTCTCGGTGCTCGACCATCTGGAACGAATGCAGCGGGATAAAGAAATCGAAGTCGGACTGAGCGACCAAGGACGCACAGGCGAGTATCGATCCACCTTGAACAAAATCCTACCAGGCAACAAGCCGGAGCTGGACGGAGCCGGGCGGGGAATGTGAGGCCGAAGTTTTGAGTTCTGAGTGTTGAGTGATGAGTTTCCTTGCTAACTCAGAACTTATAACTCAAAACTTTTCACTTCGCTACGCGGTCAGTGGCCCATTTTAGGGCCGGCCGCGTTTTCGCCTTGTGATACAAGCTTGAAGCGAACCGTCGATCCGCATTGAGGACATTTTCCGCGGATGGTTTCCTCATCCAGCCGTTCGTACTGGTCTTCTGTCAACCACATCAGCTGCGCGCACCTTGGGCAGGTTCGTACTTGCGTTGTCATGATGTTCCTCGTACACTCCGCGTGATTTTTTTAGCTATACCTGGGAGATAATCTAATACAAGATGCCCCCACCCCTCAAGCCCACCATCACCTTTTCCGAAAAGAAGAACCTCGACCCAGCCAAGCTCGTTCGCCTCTACCAGCAAGCGCCATGGGCCAAAGGACGAACCCTTGAGGATGCACGCGAGATGTTGCGCCACACCGATGTGGCCGTAACCGCTTGGGATGGGGATCTGCTGGTCGGATTTGGCCGGGTATTAACCGACTATGTCTACCGGGCGACCATCTGGGATGTGATTGTCGACAAGACCTATCAGCGTCGAGGTGTCGGAGCGAACATTGTCCAGCGCATCCTAACCCACCCTCGCCTCAAGAAAGTCGAACTCTTCTGGCTCTGCACCCGCATGCCTGGCTTTTACGAAAAGCTCGGGTTTAGCTCGAAGGAGCAGACTGGGATGGTTTGGAGCCGATCCAAGCAAGGCCGACCGGAATAGCGAGCCATCTCCGAGTCCGGCATCATTTGTCCCTGTCCCTCTATCGGACATGATGCGGAGCCCCCGCAAACCTGGGGCTCCGCATCACTCAAGCTTCGAGTATTCAGAAACTAAAAGAAGAGTTTGGCGCCGAAGAAAAACCCGAAGGACGAGGCATTCCAGTCGTTGTTGAGACCTCCGTTCACAGTCGCATGCCCGTCATTGCGCTTGTAGGCCATTTCCGTATTCAACGCAAACTGCTTGGTCAGCATATAATCAGCACCCCAGCCAAGTCTCCACGCAAAGGTGTTGCTAGGGCTAATTTGGTTACCGGCGTTTTCTCCAAAGCCATTCACGTTTACCCCGAAGCTCATATTGGCATAGGGAACAACCGGGCCGAATTTGACCGGACGGACTTCAACGGTCGGGAGGACAGAGACTGTGTCTTGATGGCCTAAGTCCCGGAAGGGCCGTTCTTGATTCACTCCATGGCGTTCCCATTCCAACATCATCCCGGCCAGGAGCCACTTGTTGAGGCTATACATGGCTTGGAAATTCACAAGGGAACCGACGTCCGTAGAACTTCGAAATTCATTAGTGAGTGATTGGGTCAATGGGGCAAATCCTGCGCGCATACCGAGCACAACTTTGCCTTGCTCAATTCCACCCTGTTCCATCTTCCATTCTTCTGCCTTTGCTTGGCTGCTCAAGGCAAGCGCGCTCATCACCATGAAAGCTGCTAAACCCCATCGAGCTATAACGATACCCATTGAATAAACCCTCCGTAATGTATTGGTGTGAATGGCTTACATATAAGCATTTCTCCGTGTCAGCAAGGCAAGTTCGGTACCCCGCACTCTACTCCATTGTGATCTGATGACCAGAATTGCCTATTCACTATGAATACTTACGGTCCTCACCGTTCCTAGGAGATTCCGTGGCAGCCCTGACACCCTCCCTATGAAGAGTAATGTCTCATAGTCGACACAGCATTGTATGGATAGCCCTACAGGAGGAGAGCCAAGATGAAAGTCGGCGAGAATTCAGATAGTAATGCGTGATGTGGAGTTGGAATCAAGTAGCGGCAAGAGATTGCCGCTGTCGCTTGGGAGAAAAAATGACCGCAACAAAGAACAACACTGTGGCGAGCAACACAATGGCAGGACCGGAGGGAATATCCCAGTAGGAAGAGATAAGCACTCCTCCCACTGAGCAGGTAATTCCAATAAGGACCGAATACCAGGTCAGCGTCGAGAGACTATGAGTCAGTTGGTAGGCGGTGGACGCTGGTATCAGGATCATCGCGAAGACAAGAATTGCACCGACAGTCTTGAGCGATATCACCACCGTGAGCGCAATCAGGGTCAGTAAGAGAAAAAATATGCGCCGGGCCGGTACGCCGGAAGCTTCCGCCATTTCCTGGTCGAATGCAATAAAGTACAGTTCTTTCGAGAACAGCACAATCGCACCAATGACGACGATGCTCAACCCGGCAATTATGCCCAGCTCCTCGCTAGTCACGGCAAGCACATTTCCGAAGAGATACCCATAGATCTCGGCGTTATAGGTCTTCATGAGGCCGATGAAGAGAATGGCCAGTGCCATGGTGGCGGTATAGAGAATGCCGATGGAGACATCCAGCTTCATCCGGCCCTTTTCTTCCACCCATCCCGTGATCCAGACTGTGGCGAGACCGAAGAGAATGGCCATGAGCAACGGCGGCCAGCCAATAAGATAACCGAGTGCGACTCCGGCAAACGCCGCATGGGCCGTACCGGCCCCCATAAACGCCAACCCTCGTAATACGACAAAGACACCGATGACCGAGCAGAGCCCCCCCACCATCGCCGCGGCGAGGAGGGAGCGCTGCATGAAGTCATAGGTGAGGAGGTCAATCATCTTGCAGAATGGTCAGTGATGGTGGTGATAATCCTCGACAATGACGAGGTCTTTCTCTGTAATAACAAGGTCTTTGCCGTAAACCTGGCTGAGGATCTCTGGCTTTAGCACATCGGCAGGAGGCCCGGCGGCGTAAAGGCGGGTCTTGAGGAGTACGAGCCGGTCCACCCGCGAACGGATCATGTTGATGTCGTGGGTGATCAAGAGTACGGTTAAACCCAACTCTTCGTGCAGATGCTGCACCAACTCGATAACATTGTGCTGCGTCGTAATATCCAGTCCGGTCGTCGGCTCATCGAGCAGCAACACATCCGGTTGCTGGGCCAACGCTCTGGCAATGAAGACCCGTTGCTGCTGTCCTCCGGAAAGGTGGCCCAGCGCGTCGTCTCGATGCCCCTCCATCCCCACATGAGCCAGGGCGTCCAGCGCGATCTTACGGTCTTTCCCTGATGGCCGTGCGAACAGACCTAATGTGCCGTACCGCCCCATCATGACGGTTTCCAGTACCGTGACGGGAAAGTTACGATCGACCACTCCTTTCTGAGGCAGGTAGCCGATCCTGGCTCGGTGGTGACAGCGTAGCTCATCACAGGCGCAATCGAAAATTTTCAGATGCCCCTTCATCGGAGCCATCAAACCAAGGACCGCGCGGCAGAGGGTTGTCTTTCCTGATCCGTTGGGCCCGATAACCCCTACGAACTCGCCGGATTGAATCTCAAGCGAGATATCCTCAAGAGCCACCACCCCAGGGAACCCAAAGGTGGCATGATCGAAATGAATGATAGGGGATGACATAAGAATTATGAGAAGTCTGAAGGTCGTCAAGTTCGAAAATCTTCAAGTCTCCTGATTTTCTGAGCCAGCGACTTTATGACCTTTGGACGTTACGATTTTTGCCTAGGGCGCTTCCAGCGCATTGG